>NZ_JBNKPP010000088.1:0-6721 GCF_050295395.1 Agarivorans sp. | reverse complement strand
CAGCAGTGGCCACTTCTGGCGTATTCACAGTGCTGCTAGCATTAGCTGTTTGCAGCTGAGCAAAACGTCTATCCATTTCCTGATAAAGCTCACGTTGACGCTCAATCATTTGTTGAATTTGATAATTACTTTGCTCCAACTGCCCCACCATAGTGGAGACACTATCGGCCATATCATCCACCTGATTCTGCAGGTCCAACTGCACTTGATTGCGCGCCTGCAGCATTCGCTCTAGACGCTCAATACGTTGCTCTAAACTAAGGCCACTGCTGGCTAAACCGGCAGCCGGAGCACTCGTCACCGACGCCTCTTCTACCGGGGCCGCTGCATTTACATTCATCGAAAATAAAACGGCTACCACAGTAGCCGTAATCATATTAAGTTTCATAAATGACTCTATGTGATTTAGCGTATTAATAAACTAACACAGCACGACGATTTTTAGCCATAGCGGCATCAGTATGAGCGCTATCTACCGGCTTTTCTTCACCGTAACTAACTATTGAAATTTGCGATGCTAATACACCCAAACTTTGTAGATATTTAGCCACAGCCTTACCACGGCGCTCACCAAGCGCGATATTGTACTCTGGCGTACCTTTTTCATCGGTATGGCCTTCAATTAATACTGAAACCGATGGGTTGTCTCTTAGGTAACTCGCGTGAGCTTCAAGAATTTCGGCGAACTCATCACGAATGTCGGCGCGGTCAAATTCAAAATAAACCACTTGGCTTTGACGCAGTTCTGCCGCTTTTTGACGCTCTTGTTCTTCAATGCTTAGCACTGGGTCAATACCGCCCACTTCAACCCCACCGGCATTCTGTTGGCTACCTTCGCCACCCACAACCTCTGACCCGGTTTGTCCAGCTCCAGTTACTTCACTGTCGGTTGCACTATTAGAACTACAAGCGGCTAAACCTGTTAACGCTAAACCCAAAAAAAGTGTCTTTAATAGTCGTTCAAATTGCATTATGGATTCCTTATGATCACATAGTGTTTAATTAGTTTAAAAAGGGTGACCAAGCTGGGGCTCTAACACTGCCCTCTTTGGCGGGTAATGTAGCTTTAAATCGACCATCCATGGAGACTAAAGCCAATACTTTACGCCCACCTGCTACCGTGCTGTACATGATCATACTGCCATTAGGTGCAACTGTGGGTGATTCATCAAGCTGAGTACGAGTTAGAATCTGTACATAGCCACTATCAAAATCCTGACGAGCAATTCGATACTGGCCGTTAACCCGACTCACCATCACTAAGGCCGAGCCATCGGGAGTGACTGCGCCCCCTAAATTCATCTCACCTTCCCAGGTCACTCGATTAATTTTATTAGTGTCTAGGTTAATTTTATAAATCTGTGGCTTACCGCCGCGCTCCGAAGAGAACAACAACTCGTTACCACTTGGTAACCAAGTTGGTTCGGTATCGATACGGCGGCTTTTGGTAATACGGGTCAATTTTTTGGTTGCAATATCGATAATATAAACATCGGGTTGTCCATCTTTAGACAGCACAATGGCTAAACGCTTACCATCTGGAGACCAATCTGGTGCACCGTTAATCCCTGGGAAAGAACTTAGCACCACGCGCTTACCGGCATCGGCACCACGAATAGTATGCACGATAATTTCTGACTTATTGTTTTCAAAGCTAACGTAAGCTAATTGGCTACCATCGGGAGACCAAGAAGGTGACATTATGGGTTGCGAGGAACGCAAAACGGTTTGCTCGCTGTAACCATCATAGTCAGCCACTCTAAGTTGATAGCTTAACTCGGCTTTTTCATCCACCACTACATAGGCGATACGGGTTAAAAAAGCGCCGCGCTCACCAGTTAAAGATTGATAAACACGATCCGAAATCAAGTGGGCCATTTGGCGAAGCTGCACTTTAGCGACGCTTTTGAAACGGTCTAGCAAAATATGATCGTTACTGACCACTAATTGACCGTCTTTCAGCTCTTGCTTGTTACCGGCGGTAACTTGACCTCTTAACACATCCACAAGCGTATAACTCACTCGGTATTGGCCGCCTTCCAAAGCTTCTACCTTCCCTAGCAATACCGCTTCTACCCCCAAGGCTGCCCACGCTTCATAATCAATTTGTTCGGCCTGCTGTGGTGTTTGTGGCATTTCGCTAATTGCCACCGGATTAAATTTACCAGAGCGGCGTAAGTCATCGGCTACCACCTTAGCTAAATCAAGCGGTATCTCGCCATGCCCCTGCCACTGAAACGGTACTACCCCCACAGGTCGGGCGCTATCTACACCTTCTGTGATTACAATTTCGAGGTTAGCTTGAGCAACATTCATAAATGCAAACAACAAGCTTACACTTACTAGGAATTTTTTCATCATCACAGCTATTCCGGTTTAAGAGTTAAAGTAATATTTTTTAATTTAGCGAATACATCGGGATCGTCTGATACCGGTAGACTCACCGCCTTTCTTATCGCTCGCCGTGCCGATTCACATACGGCGGCATCGCCTTTTCCGTCACCTATTCGTGTGACAAAGCCATTGCTCGCTAAGGTCAATTGAATTTGACATTGCTTACCTAGCATACTCGGCTCCGTCAACCAATGCCGCTGGATCGTCGACATAATCAAGGCTCGATATTTTTCTAGCTCACCTAGCACTTGGCGTTGATGACGGGCATTCGCTTCGGCCGCCATTTCCGCTTGAAGCTGGCGTTCAAATTCTGCTTCTTGGCGCGCGATTTCGGCTTGACGTTTACGTTCAGCTTCTTCTTTAGCGGCTCGCTCCGCCGCGGCCCGCGCCTCTTGCTCTTTACGAATACGCTCTTGTTCAGCTTTACGCGCCGCCTCTTCCGCCTTTCTGGCGGCTTCTTCAGCTTGCTTTTGCTGTTCTAACTTACGCAAGCGTTCTGCTTCTGCAGCCGCTGCGGCCTCTTCAGCCGCTTTACGCTGTTGTTCTTTCTGCAAACGCGCAGCCTCGGCTCGGGCAGCTTTTTCTTGTTCTAGCTTTTGTTTTTCTTGGGCCCGTCGCGCCTGTTCATCAGCTTTACGTTTAGCTTCTTCTTGCTGGCGTTTTTCAAGCTCTAACTGTTTAATTCGTCGCTCTTCGGCGAGACGTTTTTTGCGCGCTTGTTCGGCTTCTTTTTCTGCCTGTTCAATTCGCTGCCGCTGCTGCTCGGCTTTCTCTTGCTGTTGCTGCTTTAAACGCTCGACCTGCTGGCTCACCTGGTTAATGTCCACCGCAGTGGCTTGAATGATCGGCGCACTGGGCGTGGGCTCTAGTTTGACTCGTTCAAAATCAACCGACCAAACCAAGGCAACAAACAAAACCGCATGCAGCAGTATAGAGATGATTATGGATAGGCTAAATGGCGACTTCAATGCTATTCCTAAACTAATTATCGTCTGGTTGAGTCATTAAACCAACAGAAGGTACCCCTGCACTTTGCAACAGTACCATTAAGTTAATCACTTGTTCATAACGGACATTCTTATCTCCGCGCACCACCACTGGCAATAGAGGGTCTAGTTGCAGATGCGCCATCACAATCGCTTGTAGGTCATCCCCCGACAAAGCCTGACTCGCAGAGCTACCGTCCTCTCCGGTGTCCAGATAGTACTGACCACTTTCTGTGACGGTGGCAACCAGCGGAGGTTTGCTATCTTCGGGCATCGGTTCAGCTGAAGCTTGAGGTAGGTCGACCTTTACTCCTTGAGTAATCAATGGCGCGGTCACCATAAAAATAATAAGCAATACCAACATCACATCGATGTAGGGCACCACATTAATTTCTGCGACTAAACGTCGCTTAGGACGCTGATAATAGTTCACCTTAAAGCCTACACGTTGCTGTTACTGTGAGTTTGACGATGCAAAATACTGGAAAACTCTTCCATGAAGTTGGCATAGTCGTGTTCAAGTTTGGCGACCTTAGTTGAAAAACGGTTAAATGCAATTACCGCAGGAATCGCGGCAAATAAGCCCATTGCTGTCGCAATCAAAGCTTCGGCGATACCAGGAGCCACCATGTTTAAACTAGCTTGCTGAACTTCACCCAAAGCGATAAAGGCGTTCATGATCCCCCATACCGTACCAAATAGGCCGATATAAGGACTAATAGAACCGATGGTTGCTAGCATGGGCAGTTGATTTTCCAAACCTTCAACTTGACGGGATAAGGAAACCCGCATACTGCGGTAGGTTCCGTCCATCACGGCTTCTGCGCTGCGACCGCTAGACTTATGCAAACGTACATATTCTTTAAAGCCAGAGTGAAAGATTTGTTCCATACCCTGCAAATGATCGGCACGGGCATTACTTTCTTGATACAACTTATTTAGGTCAACTCCCGACCAAAACTTTTGTTCAAAATTTTCACTAGCCGCTTTGGCTTTTTTTAAAATTTGGTTGCGATTAATGATCATTGCCCATGAATAAACAGACATGCTCACCAGCAATAACATTACACACTTAACCAATAGGCTAGCCTGCCAAAACAAGCCGATAAATGACATATCAGAATGCACCGAGTAAATCCTCTTTTAGATTTGTAGGAATGGCCGTGGCCTTCATTGAAGATAACGTGACACAAGCAACGGTAACCTGTCCTTGGGCGATCAGCTGTTGATCCGCATCCTTAATGGCTTGATCAAACACGATACTTGCTCGTTTTAGCGTATTGATAGTGGTTTCTACGCTGAGCAGCTGGTTAAACAAGGCCGGACGTTTATAGTCGATGTTTAGGCTGCGCACCACAAAACAGATATCTTGCTGCATAAGCTGATCTTGCTGGTAGCCTAGATCTCTGAGCAATTCGGTTCGGCCTCGTTCAAAGTACTTAATGTGATTGGCATGATACACCACGCCCCCCGCATCAGTATCTTCGTAATAAACCCGAACTGTAATAACTGCCATCTATCCTACCCTTGTATATCGTTGACAAATAACTATACACAGGCAAGTGCTCAAGGTTAAGACTCTGAAGGACTAATTTAGATAATTGTCCGAGAAAATTTTAATAACGGCTTAAAAATAAACATTTTAAGCCGTTTTTTTAGGCTGACTGTCGCCGCACAACGACAGTATTTTTAAGCCTTAGGCAGGTCTAAACCTAGGTGAAGATAGGCTTTATCGCTAGCGATGCGGCCACGCGGGGTTCTTTGCAAATAACCTTGTTGAATAAGAAACGGCTCAAGCACGTCTTCGATGGTTTCTTTGTCTTCACCAATCGCCGCAGCAAGGTTATCTAAGCCGACCGGCCCACCAGAAAAGGTTTCAGTAATGGCTCTTAATAACTTGCTGTCCATATAATCAAACCCAGCACTATCTACGTTTAACAGATCGAGGGCTTGCGCGGCAATTTCTTGGGTCACTTTGCCGTCAAATTTAACGTCGGCAAAGTCACGAACACGGCGTAATAAACGATTGGCAATACGTGGCGTACCTCGAGAGCGTCTGGCTACTTCCCAAGCGCCCTGTTGATCTAGCTGCAAATTTAAGTAATGAGCACTGCGCGTAACGATGTCGGCTAGATCTTTAGTATTGTAAAACTCCAGCCGTTGCACTATTCCAAAACGGTCGCGCAAGGGAGAAGTTAACATGCCAGCTCGGGTAGTGGCACCGATCAAAGTAAACGGAGGCAAATCTAATTTAATAGAGCGAGCAGCCGGCCCTTCGCCTATCATAATATCCAGCTGGTAATCTTCCATCGCTGGGTACAGTACTTCTTCCACCACCGCACTAAGCCGATGGATTTCGTCGATAAACAATACGTCACCGGGCTCTAGGTTGGTTAATAGCGCGGCTAAGTCACCGGCTTTTTCCAGCACCGGCCCAGAAGTGGTTTTAATATTGACCTTGAGTTCGTTAGCCACGATATTCGCTAGCGTAGTTTTACCTAAACCTGGTGGGCCAAAAATCAATAGATGGTCAAGGACATCCTCGCGGCGGCGGGCAGCTTCAATAAAAATATCTAACTGTTCAACTACGGCTTGCTGACCAGTATAGTCAGACAATTTTTTTGGCCTAATTGCACGATCAACGGACTCTTCTTCGTTTATCGGCGTGGCGGCGACTAAACGGTCTGCTTCAATCATTATCTCTAACCTTCATTACAGAGCAGCTTTGAGCGCTTCTCTGATTAGTTCTTCACTGCTCATTCCATTTTTCCAGACTTGTTTAACTAACTTATCTGCCTGATTGGTTTTGTAACCTAAAGATTCTAAGGCAGCAACCGCTTCTTCTTTGGGGTCAATACTTGGCTGCAGTGGTAAATCACCATGAGCACTTAGGCTATCACTTATTGGGGTTTGGGGCAGTTCCATATTCCAGTTTTTCAAACGATCTTTCATTTCTACTAACAACCGCTCTGCAGTTTTTTTGCCAATGCCCGGCACTTTCACCAAACTGGAAAGGTCTTCTTGATTCACTGCTGCTACAAATTGCGCGCAGCTTAAACCCGACAATATAGCTAAAGCAACTTTAGGCCCGATGCCATTAACTTTAATCAACTCTCGAAATAGTGAGCGTGACGCATGGTCATGGAAACCGTACAGCAACTGAGCATCTTCTCGCACAATAAAATGGGTGAGTAAGCGAACCGGCTCACCTAAATCGGGTAACTGATAGAAACAGTTCATCGGTAATTGGATCTCATAACCCACCCCTGCTACGTCAATAAGTACATAAGGCGGGGTTTTCTCTTCCAGAATACCTTTAATGCTTGCTATCACAACTCTCA
>NZ_JBNKPP010000087.1:0-29887 GCF_050295395.1 Agarivorans sp. | reverse complement strand
AGTTCCCATTGCCATTAATAATTTACGCATTGTTATCTCCTTTTTGCGTATAACAGAGTATTACCCAGACGTCTCATTAAACCCCAGCCATTTGTACCTAGGTAAAACTCATTCCAAGTAAAATTACTTAATAATGACAATAACTTACCAGCAAAAATCGAAGTTTCATAGCGCTTATTGACAAAAGACAAAGCGAGAATAGATTTACCGCGCCAGATTTTGGCGCGGTAAATTTAATGACATCACGACAAAACTCGTAAATTCATAAAGTTATAAAAATAGGCAAAAACAAAGCGAGAACAGTTTGGCTAATTTTTGGCTCGCTTTGTCGTACATTTTGTTGAGTTCCATTACCAATGAATAAATAACCAGTAGTATAGATAGAGGAAAAGTCGGCGGGTTGCTACTAACTCGTTTTGAGGCAAAAACCTTCCCCCCCTCGACAGTCAAGATTGCGCTTTTAAATCCCTTCATCTTCGCCGAGTAGCGTAAATGAACAAGGGAGATAAGTTGAAGTCTGTTTGAGCGTAGTGTTTACTTCAACGCCCTGGAGAATGAGCAACGCAGGATCTAAGAAGATGCAGGGTGGCCTTTCTTTTGTGTACTAAGCTTTAGCCAAGCAAAGCTTAGTACATCGCCGTCAGGGCGAAACCTTACTAACAACTAGATACAAAACAAAATGATAAAAACGAGACTAACAGCTCCCCTAAACTAAAAATGCAAACACGCTTTGGGGCAATTGTGCGCCCACCTAAGATAGCCAGCTCATATGGGCAAACTGAAATTTCCTGAAAAAGTTAATCAATCGCTATGTTAATTGGCCTAGAAAGAGTTTGTGTAAGTAATTAAAAAAACCCTATAGGCAAATAGAAATCTAGTTCAAAATCTTTGTTTTGATTAAGAAAATGATTTTTCATGTAGTGGACATATGCCGGAGTTGCACGCAGTTTAAAGCCGGATTCAGGTAGCCATTGTTCTAATATTAAGCTCAACTTCGGTAAGAGCTCACCATAAATCCCATTCAATGGAAATACTGCATGTAGTCCACCCGGGATGACAAATTGATTGACCACTCCACGAACAGAAATCGGCCTATCTATCTCAATGCATGCCACGTAACGACACTGCTCTAACGCCACCCATGCAGGATTCGAATGATGTAATCCATACTGAACAGAAAAATCACGATCTTCCGTCATCGCCCATGCTTTTAATAATAGCCAGGCATTTGAAATAGAATGGTTATAACCCGTGTGGCGAACATAAGCAGCCATACGACTTGGCACTTCAATTATCTTAGGCATGGGCAAATCATGATTCGCTACGCGCTCATATCCCAAGGCTATTTCTTTATCCTTCAAGTATGGCTTATCCGATATCTGTAAATCGTGGTTACGCCATTCCTTTGGAGACATATTGAATACACTTTTAAATGCTCGATTAAATGATGAAGCGGAACTGAAGCCACTCTTATTCACGATATCAATAACCTTGGCCTGCGGATCAAACATAAACTGGTTAGCCGCATATTCCATACGAATACGGCGAATATACTGATTTACCGATTCACCAACTACACGTTGAAACGTTCGATGAAAATGCTGCTCTGAATAAGACGCAATCTTTGCAAGCTTACGAGCCGTCAAGTCTCTACTGATATCCTGATGGATATAGAAAAGCACGTCATTAATTCTTGATTGTTGAAGCTTATTCATAGCGCAGGAAAATAGCATAAATGGACATGTTAGCGAGCATATATGGACCGACCTTCTTTGCCAATAGTCATTACTATTTTCAGACCAACCACAACAAAGTTTGAGTCTTATATGGAAACGGCCTACTCAGTCCAACAAATACAATCTTCCTATATACGTGAAATCCTTGCTGCTGCCAGTGATAAAAGTGTTATCTCTCTTGCAGGCGGATTACCCGATGAAAAGACATTCCCTATCCATTTAATGAAACCCACTATAGAAGCACTAACTACGATGATTGATGTCTTTCAATATGGTGCAACCGTTGGGTATGAGCCATTAATTGTTCACCTCACACAAACATATAATCTACCAGAAACACATCGCGTGATGACGTGCACTGGCTCTCAACAAGGCCTTGATTTAATTGCCCGGGCATATGTTAACCCCAATGATACCGTCGCTATGGAAGCACCTTGTTATCTCGGTGCAATGCAAGTCTTTGGCTTAGCACAGGCTAATTTGGTTACTGTATCTCAGGATGAATCCGGACCTAATATCAATGAATTAGAATTATGTTTCAAAACAACATCTCCCAAGATATTTTATGCGGTTCCGGATTTTCATAATCCAACGGGCGTATGTTGGTCACTTGAGAAACGCAAGCAAGTAGCAACACTGTGTATAAAGTACAATGTGGTGCTTATTGAAGATGCTCCGTACCGGGAATTACGTTTTTCTGGTGAGCCCCTTCAGTTAGTCTCTGACTTTTGTCCAGACCACTCTATTGTGTTACGTTCGCTATCTAAAATAGCATCTCCAGGTCTGAGGTTTGGAACTGTGAGTGGAAAGCAGAGTTACTTAGAACCTCTATTAAAAGTTAAACAAGGGGCAGATCTGCACTCCAGTACGCCTGTACAAGCAATAATACTTGGCTTATTACAACATGCTGAATTTCCTCAACATCTGAAAAATATACGTGCTATTTATAGAGCTCGCTATGACACTATCTTTCAGGCAGTACAAGCCTATCTGCCCGATGAATGCAAAATCATTCCAACAGAGGGCGGAATGTTTGTCTGGGTTACCCTCCCTGAGTGTGATACCTACAAATTAGCGGATGAATTATTGGCGAATAACGTTGCGGTCGTTCCAAGCCCCGTATTTTATCCAGCATCAGCTAAGCCACCATCTGCAATACGTCTCAATTTTACCAATGCAGACCCAGAGGACTTAGTCACCGCAATTCGGCGTATTTCCCACGTTCTGAGAAATACGCTGTACTAAAATAAGTTAATAGGGAGAAATCTTACCTTTTGGCAAGTATTACTTTTTAAAGGGTAAACGCTCATTAATAAAATATGAATGAGCATTTGCCCTAGCTGATAATAGGGAAAAACAATTTTAGCTGTGATGTTTTGGGTAGAGCCAAGCTATGCATACTCAGTAGTAACGTTTGTATTTGCGGCGAATGTAGCGCAGCGGAATGAGTCCAAGGCCCGCCGCGATGCCAGTTTTGGCGGGAATTACGCAACATACGCTTATTACTTACAATTCAGCCTGAGTAGAAAGCAGTTCAGAAATTGTCGGAGCCTGAGTAATATCCCAACCTTTAGGGAACTTTAGCTCGTCCATGGATTGAATGGCTCTCTGCGCTTTAGCGTAATCAGATTTGCTACTAAAAACAGCGAGTTGATCCAATAACTGATACTCACTTTCACTCATTACAAGCTGGCGAGGATCATTTAAGATTCCCCAGCCCGTATCCCAAGCCATTAACTCCACTTTGCACAATGCAAAAAGATCCCTAACTAAATTCCCTTTTATAAATGGAAAACCATCTAAATCAAATATTCCAAAGTTTTCCGGTGCCGCTTCATTGTTTCGACAAAGCTGCCATGCATTACCTGCATAGATGAATTCAGTGTTTGGAACATCGCATTCATCAAACTGATAGTTAAGCACGCTACGGTGAATACCATCAAGTTGTGCATCGACCATAATCCATCGCTCTTGAGATTCACTCCAATATTCACATATCCAGTGGTCTTCGTATCTTCCTGGATTCAAATACTTCGAAAACCCACACCTAATTCGGGCTGCTATGCCTTTTTCTCTTAAGATGGCACAAAGCAACAATGAGAAGTCTCTACATATGCTAACTACTTTATTTATTGGTTGGCTATCTTCTGTAATTGGACGTTTTGATTTAGATTTCGACTTATCTAGCAGATCTTTTGCATAGCGTATTTGCATTTCAGAATAGCGGATATGGTCTTGAACTTCACAACCGTAGTGAGAAATCCAATACGAGTGGATCAGGTTTCCTTGTACGAATTTGCATAACTCGCGAACATCATTTGGCAACAGCCGGATGACCTCACTAAATTCACTCACGTCAGAAATTGCACTTTGTTTTTTATAAAAATCTATATCCATACTAATAGATCTCCAAAATTCCTGTAAGTAACGCTGCATTAAGGTGTGAACAACGCTAAGCACCTAACCTAACTCACTGCACTCTAAACACAAACCCCAAGCTTGAACTGAAAATACCAAGCGTTGAGAATCCGTTTTAGTCGTTTGTTATGTGCATTCCCGATTGAAACACCTAACTTTTTTACGCATATTTTTCATAGGTGATGATGTATTAAACTGAATCATGCGCCCTAGAGTCCATTGCTCATACCACGCTAAACCATACAACTCATGATCACTTAAACTTGAAATGAGTAGAAGTATCTCGTTAATCGTAAACTCTAGTTCAACAAGCAGATCACTGTATTTCCAGTCACGATATTCTTCGTGGAAACTTTCGGCTAGCAACCCAAGTTGGTTCCATTTATAGCCAGCTTCAGGAAAATCCACATGCTGATTTTGAGATTTTAAACGGTGCCATTTTAAAACGAGTTTTCCCCAACCAATCAAGTAAGCGACCGTATCACTAACGCTAATGAATGTACCTTTAACGTTTCCCTCTACGCCGATTTTGCGGGCTTTACTTTCAGGAATTGAGCGATAGTCAGCCATTATTTTTGGAAATATTGAGTTTATGGCTAACTCCAACTCATCCTTATTTTTTGGTACAGAAGACAATTTCGACCTCCATTCAACGCCGCGTTAAGGGGGGGGAATGCCGCATAAACCAGCTTTCCGCAGACCAATTTCACCACAAAACTCACCGCATACCCAAAATGCCACGCGGCATGAATCCCTCTTGAACGCCTGCCTTGTTAGCATTTTTTTGCTACGCGCTCGGAACCATATACCACAACAAATGACATTAAAAACCATACTAACCATTTAAAAGCATTCTGTAACAATACGACCCCTATGGGGTTGCCTACGATAAAGTCCATCAATGGCTGTCGGATTAATGCACCATGTAATGCGGTAAGTAGAAAACTCAAAATCAAAAAAGCTTTGAACTTACCATATGGAATAATTTTGTCTCTAATAAGCCAATACAGAATGATCACAGAAATGCCATATTCGAGTGATGTGACCATCGCAATGTACTTCACATCCCAAGAAGGAATTACTTCATGTCCCAACATTATTTGTGCAACCCAGACTTGAAGCCATTCAGCAGTAAAAACGTGAACAATAAAACCAGAGCTCGATGCTAGTACCACTACAATAAGATACTGAAAAATCTTCATAAAAACCTCGAAAGCAGACAGAACTAAGACTAATGAGCACTTTATAAGTTCCGAAGTTTTCGTGAGAATGCTAACAACTTGTTAAGAATAGTTTTGAGGGAGCTGTAACACAGAAGGGGCCAAAAACCCATTCACACCCTCGCTAGTTAAGATTGCGCTTTTCAATCCCTTAATTATCGCCGAGCAACGCCGTTGACAAGCGATGAAGCCGAGCACTGTTTGAGCGCAGCGAGTTGCGCAGGCGCTTGGAAACAAACCGTGCAGGATAGATAATGCAGGGCGAGCTTTCTTTTGACTTAGCTAAGCTTTGCTCGTTGAAGCTTAATGACGTCGCCGTAGGCGAAAGCTTTTACCCCGTAACTAACACATTTTGGGGCAAAAGCGTGTTAGTACAAAAGCACTATTTGGTTAAGTTGGGATTAACTCCAGCTTAAGTGTGAGCAACGCAATACAATGTATCCGCACGCAACCTCAATCACTAAATAAACCAACACGATTCAATTTATGGCGGGATTTGTCTTGCCTTTCTCTATTGTACGAACTAAATGCTGAAAGCCATTTTCGACTAAACTAGATTCCATAATTGAAATGACTTTTCGGCTAGTCTCGGCAGGCATGACATCAGATTGATATTGCTCATTAAGAATCAGTGAGGATACATGCTCAATCTCGTATTCAAATCCACCTCCTCTCACAGGTGAGGCAATTATATGCTTTTTGCCGTTATACGAAATATTGATGGTTGTTGGATTCCACCATTTTTCATGGATAATTATTTCTAGATCCGGCCCCTTAATGACAGCTTCGCGTTTTAGATCACGAGTGATCGAGGCGCAAATTCTACCATTAATCTCTCCACCAAAAACCAATTCAACATTTTCATCAACTTCAGATTTAGCATTGTCTTTGATATGTGTTACAGAGGGTTTAACTACCGTGTTTTTAGTGAGTTGACATAAATCAACATACAGCCATAGAGCATACACACCAACATCTAAAGTTGCTCCACCACATAAATCAGGGTTGAATATTTGCTCCTTGGTATCGAACTCATGCAAGTTACCAAAGGCAGCTTCAATTGAGTCGATTTTCACATTGTTCTCTTGAATAAACTGTCGCAATGCTTGATAAGCAGGAAAAGCCATTGATTTCATTGCTTCAACTAAAAGCAATCCATTTTCTTCAGCAAGCAAGGACATTTCATCCCAATCTTCCACGTTAGTAAAAGCAGGCTTTTCAACCAAAACGTGTTTTCCGTGCTTTAAGAAAAGTTCAACCATACTTTTGTGAAAAGGATGAATTGTTGCAATATAGACAACATCAACATTTGGGTCTTGTGCTAGTGCCAGATATGAACCATGGCTTATTTGACAACCGTATTCATCAGCAAACATATCAGCTCGCAACTGATCCCTTGCTGCGACGGCGTATAGCTCTCCGTTTTCAACTTGCTGCGTCAAATCTTTTACAAAACGCTGGGCTATTTTACCTAATCCAGCAATACCCCAGCGAACCTTCTTGTTAAACATATACATCCCCAATGAAATTCAATATTAGAAAAACCATACCAACAGCCTGTAATTCAAAAAATCAAAAACGGTAAGCTGGTGCGAACCAGTTGTTGTGTACTTAAGCTTAAAACAGATAATTAGACTCCCTCTGTGTCCTACTACGCTTCAGGTGAAGGTTACTGAGTTAGGAGTCAAATAATGACTAATACTACCGTCTATGGTGTTGATTTGGCAAAGAATGTCATTCACGTTTGTAGTGTCGCTAACCAACAGGTGCTCTCAAATATTGAGATGACACCGCATAAAGTAGTTCCTAGTTAGCACGTACAAGTCCTGCAACAATGGTTTGGTAAGGCCGCAGAACATCCTACACGGGTTGTCGCAAAAACGTTTCTCACTCTGGGTAATCAAGATTACGCTTTTTCACCCCTTCATTATCGCCGAGCCGTGCCGTTGAAAGGCGATGAAGCCGAGCACTGTTTGAGCGTAGTGTTTGCGCAGGCGCTTGGAAACAAACCGTGCAGGATAGATAATGCAGGGGGAGCTTTCTTTTTACTTAGCTAAGCTTTGCTCGTTGAGGCTTTATGACGTCGCCGTAGGCGAAAGCTTTTCCCCCGTAGCGAACACATGATGGGTCAAGAGTGAGTTAGGAAACGACTACAAAAGTTCGAATTGGTTCAGTCATGCTCAACAGCCAATAAAACTAAAGAAAAAGACGACTATCTTGGCTGTATTTTTGCTTTTTTATAACGCTCTCGCTTAACCAAATACATTCTCTTATCCGCTAGATCAATTAGTTCTTCGATTTCGCTGCCATCTTGAGGCGCTACTGCATATCCAATGCTCGCTTTTAAATGCATGGTCTTCGTTTCATGCAACAACGGCTTTGCCACTTCCTTTTCCAGTCGCTGAACTAGCTCCTCCGCCTCTTCATGACTCTTGAGAGGAGATATTATTCCAAACTCATCACCTCCTATTCTAGCCGCTGTGTCTAGCTCTCGCGTAACTCTGCGTATGCAACTGGCAAATTCCTTTATTGCTACATCACCAGTTCTATGCCCATGATTATCATTAATTAACTTTAGGCCATCCAAGTCACAAATAACGATTGCCAAAGGGCGGCTTGATTCATTTCTTGTCAAAAGAGTGGTTCTAAGTCTATCCATAAAAAATGCTTTGTTTGCTAAACCCGTCAAGCAATCTCTCGTAGCTTTAATAAATAAAGCATTGCGATCATACCGTTCTGCCAAAAACATCATTGATGCTATTGTTTCTGTTAACAGGTTAAGTATAAAAATGTCTTCTTCACCAAACTTATTAATCTCAAATGAGATAACTTTCAGCACTCCTACAGTTACGCCAAGATGATTAAGAGGTAGCACCAGCATGGAGCGCAAGCCTATTTTTCGACACGCTTCTATATCAACTCGATGGTCAGTTTCTGAATCAACACAAACGAGTGCGGTGCTGGAATTAATACAAAGGCCAGATAAACTAGATGCGGCTTTCAGTCTTAAGCCTAAATAATCAGATGCTATACCAGAAGCGGCTCGATAAACCATCTCATCACCGTCAGCAAGTTCAATTACCGCTCCATTTGCTCCCACAAGTGGTAAAATTCGCTCTACAGCGTGTTGCATTACGGCACCTAAGTCTAATCCCAGCTTGGTAAGTTCGGTCTGTATCTTGATGACTTCTAATAGTTTCTTGCTCGTTGGCATTACCGAAATTCCAAATATTACTGAAAGCTTTGTTCACTAAATTATAGTTCTTTATTCACTAAGCATTTAATTGAGTATGAGTGCACAGCCGCCGCTATCTTATCCTGTTTTAGCATACCCCAAAGTAAAGCAATTTACGGCAATAAAGATGCGTCTAATACTTGAGTTTACAAGCTTAATTAGATGGTATGTACCGAATAAACACGGATTGCTTTGGCACTTATAGTGAGATTAACTAGCTAAAAAGAAATGTGCATGAGCCACACCATTGCAACATTCATTGCTTGCAGTATTCTTATGCCTACTTAGCCAGAGTGAGCCTAAAGATGCGTGTTGATTATCAAAAGAGATTGGTTCCGGTGATTCGCTATCTAGAGCAACATTTTAATGAACCACTGAACTTGCCAGAAGTGGCCGCGCTGGCACACCTGTCGGCCTACCATTTCCACAGAACCTTCAAAGCGGTTCAAGGTGAAACGCTGGCAGACTTCATTCGCAGATTGCGCCTAGAAGCGGCCGCTGATGACCTATTTAAATTTAAACAGCCGGTACTGAATATCGCGCTTAAATATGGCTTCTCTAGCTCACAAAGTTTAGCTAAAGCGTTTAAGCAACATTATGGTGTGACACCAAGCGCTTTTCGACTTTGTAGTAACCACCAGCAATTTGCTGAGTTAACCCGAAGTAGCAAGATTGGACACGTACTGCGCAAGACTGGAAACGCGATTAAACCTGTTGCTGCATATACTAACTCCGAATCAATAACATGGAGCATCACAGTGAATACTCAACATTTTACAGCAAGCAAACTCGCTTATATTCGGGTTAACGGCCCCTACGGCAAGGGATATGAAGAAGCTAGCCAGCGGTTGTATCAATGGGCGGGCATTAAGGGCTTAGCCAACAATACCTGTATTTTTATTTATCATGATAATCCGGAAATTACCCCTGATGAAAAATGTCGCACCGATATTTGCTTGATGGTCCCAAGCGATACCCAGACTGCTGAAGGCATAGAGCTGCAGGATTTTCCCGGTGGACAATATGCGGTTATGCGTCAAACCATCACCGATGTTAGCCAGTACCCTAGAGCTTGGGACGAGCTAATGAGCAAGTTAATCGAATCTGGAATTGAGAGCGACGAACGCCCTTGTTTCGAGCTTTATCACAGCTTCGATCCTCAAACAAACCATGCCGACGTTAGTTTTTGTACTGCAATTAAGTAATTCCCAAAGGCTTAGATGATAAAGGCAGTGAAATAGCTGCCTTTACTACTGCAAGAATGACCCGAAATAACGAGAAGAATAAAACGCTCAGGGCAAATTGCCAGCCGGAACTTAATGAACTCAAGCGCGGGAAACATCAATAGAATAAGGCGGGTCCAACAATTCATTAGTTGAGATTATAGGAACTTTGAATAATGCCGGTTATCGCGCTCTTCAGGAATTAACCCCACATCCTTTTTAAGATGAGCATTCATAACAAACTGTCTTCTGTTCCGCCCACCGCAAAACCTGTCAAATCTGTTAATTTTAAATAAATTAAACAACTTAACTTTACTAAAAGATATGACTAACGGCATCGTCTTACTCTTGATTACTGATTAGGTACAGTTATTATCGAGCTAAAATAATTCTGTTACGAACAACGATTAATTACAGGAAGTATAATCTCAGCTTATGGACAATCGGCTCCGTTATCTTTCAGCACTGCGTTTTTTCGAATCAGCGTCTCGCCATAAAAGCTATAGCAAGGCCGCTGAAGAACTGTGTGTCACTCAAGCAGCCATAAGCCAAAAACTGCGACAGCTGGAAGAGCGCTTGGGATGTAAATTATTTATCCGCCGCGGACGTGAAATGCATCTAACGGACAAAGGGCAAATACTTCAAAAGCATGTTAGTGACGGCTTTAAAAACATCATCACTGGACTAAACAGAATTCAGAATGAACCCCTCGAAGGGGTACTTAACGTTAGCGCCCCTCGCTCATTCTCTACGCGTTGGTTAATGCCTAGATTGTGGAAGTTCACTATGGAGTTCCCACATATCCCGATACGCGTACAAAACGTAAAAGAAATCGATATTCGCCACACTGAAACTGATGTATTAATCTGGCAGGGAGATGAAAATGTCGAACAATTCGATTTAACGCAAGAGACGCTATTTGAAGAAGACATTTATCCTTATTGTTCCCCACAACTAGCTGAATCAATTAAGTTTGAGCATCCAGAGCAACTGCTCAAGTGTTGGTTAATTGATTTTCACTCGGCATCTTTTAGTTGGGATCAGTGGTTTCGCAGCGCCAAGGTCAACGCGAAAAGAGAAGGCATTCAATGGATGGAAGTGAGTACTTTTGATATGGCAATCAATGCTGTCGTTGCCGGACATGGGGCATGTTTAGCTACTGAAAGTATTTCTGCAGATTTTGTTGAACGAGGCCTATTAGTTAAGCCATTCAATATCGGGCTAAATCCCGGAATTCGCTATTCTGTGATTAGTGACCCTTGCTCTTCACGTGTGCTAAGAGTCAATGCATTTAAATCATGGTTACAAAATGAATTAAATGCCCAACAATAGGATAAAGTCAGTTCTTAAGTCCCGAGATCTGGGCTAAGAAACTAAGGGGCGAGCGTGTATATTGCTAGCGCCTGCTTAGCCAAGTGTTATGGCGCTCCAAATGCCCCATCAAGCGAGTTAAAGAGTATTTAATAACCAGCACATCGCAACAAAGTAGCAATTTGCTCACCCTATTGCCAAAGCATCTCTGCCTCTAACGCGGCTATCTTAACGCCGAAACTGGTCATATTAGCTAAGGTTGCATTATGGTGCGCTCGAATTTGTGCCCCTGTGGCATGAGCTTTGTCGTGAGTAGTATGAGCATCGGCGACTAGCGTTACAGGATAACCCAAAGCGGCGGCTCGGCGCACACTGGTATCAACACAAAACTCAGAGGCATAACCACAAATAATTAAGTTATCCACCGCCAGCTCTTGTAACAAACTTTGCAGATTGGTGTTTAAGAACGAGTCCGGCGTGGTTTTAGCCACAAAATGATCACCCGCTTGAGTCACCAAGCTCGCTTGTAAGGCCCAACCATCACTGCCATTCTCAATTACCGAATCGGCTTGCTCGTGTTGAATGAAAATAACCGGTAGCGATTTAGCCCGCGCCACTTCAGTGATTTGGTTAATTTTATTCAGCACCACCTGTGCCTCAAATGGCTGCGGTTGTGGGTCAAACAAAATCGACTGAACATCAATAACTAATACTGCAGATCTCATAAGGTCCTCTACTAGAGCTAAGGAGGTATTAGCAGCTAATCCCCCAACTCATTATCACTGGTTAAACACGTAAACTACTGAGACCAAAACGGCAAAGCCTCGCGAGGCTAACTTAAGTGCCTGCTTGGATGGGCACAATAACCTACTTAATCGCTATCGCTAACTCTGCTGGGTTGTGCCATGCCCAGCCTTAGCCGCCACAACAAGATTAATATTATTACTCACCTCGGCACTCGACATTGGCTAAACCAACATTTCCATTTTAATCAATCCCTCGGATTCACCTAAGTCTTTAAAACCAAATCTTTTATAGAGATTCAACGCTCGATTTTCACTAAAAACGAGTAACCTAAGCCGACTTAGCGAGTGCGACTTCGCTTTCTCTAAGGCATAAATTAAGCATGAGCAGCCAATGCCCAGGTTTTGGTACTTGGGTAAAATTTGAATATCTCGGATATAAAGGGCACTTTCATCACTCGAAAACCTGAGTATTCCTACCCAATCTCCCTGATACTTCACATCAAAATTTTCAAACTGAGACCAGTTTTCTTGATACGTTTTCTGATCCCAGGCGATATTTCTTAACTGATAGTAGTGGCGCATATTTAATCTTGTCAGTTCTGACGCCAACGCTATCGAATTCGATTTTTCAACTTGAACCGGCACTAGGCTTCCTTAAAATTGGCTAGCACATGAGGTTTGAATGCCGACCAAACGCTAGCTATGCTAGATTTTACACTCTCCACCCAGTGATCATTACGCCACACATCGGTAATAATAACTACCACGATGCCATCGCCATTTATCAGACCACTCAATTTACCCTTCAAAAAACCTTGATGACGCCCTACTCGACCACGCATCCAAGACTAATTTGGCGCTCTCTGCTGGGGTCTGGGTACTGGTATCAAGTTCAAAGTCATAGTGTGAATAACTATGTACGTGTGTTAGGTGGTACTCAGCTTCTCCACAGTATCGCTGGCCAATATGTCGATCAGCTCGCGCTAACTCTCTCTCACGTAAAATGCTAACCGGGCAGTGAACGCCAACAAAAAACATATCATGAGCAAACAATATCTTCTTGAGCTCGTTATACCATTGCTCTGACTCAATAATGTGGTCGAGGATGATATTGTTACCCGTATCTAGTATCGCCTTTATACAAGCATGAAAAGCGGCAAAAAACTTTGGACGATTAATTTTCCAATCAAAGTCTCCGCCATCATTTTCGCGCTTTGCCAGCATACCGGCTTCGACCAACTGATCTGAAGCAAAATGCCAAAATGGAATCGCTACTTGAGCCTGAATTTGCTTGGCTAAAGTGGACTTTCCACTACTACTAGTGCCGTTTAGAAAGATAATTTTCGACATAGATCCCTTGTTATAGATTAGAGCTAAGTTTTTATCATGCGCATTGGCACTTATTAGCGGGTACCCATAAACACTACAGCCAATTCTCCCTCGCCAAGTGCAACGCGTAAGCTGAAGTATTTAGAGCAACAACCTGCCACTCTCGGGCCTTAGCTCGACGTTACAGTTAACTATCAGAACCAGCGGTCAAAATCGGGAGTAAGCTTTCTGTTAGCACTTCAGCAATTTGTTCCTTGGATAAGGGCAGTGCTTTGTGCTGTATGGAGTATCCATCAAGGTAAGGCAGCAAGATTGAAGCCGCCTTTTGGGCATTGGCTAATTCATACTGTTGCCAGAAACCACAAAGCTTATCCAGAGACTGGGAATAGTAGCCAACTAGCTGTTGTTCAACATCTTTGTTGCGAGTGGCAACTGCCCATAATTCTCTGAAAACAAGGCAGGCATCGCTAATCTGATTAGCCTGATTCAGGCAATAGAGTATGACCTCGTATAACTCTTCCTTTGGCGCTCGCGCAACTTTGTTCTGAACATACTGGGAGGCCATATCTTCACAGACAGCAAAGTAATAGGCAGCCATCCCATTTAATAAGTCGCTTTTAGTTTTAAAATGGTGTTGGACGTTATTCAAACTTTTAGCCGAAGCTAATGCCACTTTTCTCATCGTTAAGCCTTCAATACCGGACTCTTTCAGTAACGACAAAGCCGCCTGGATGATTTGCTTTTTGGTTTCAAGGCTGCGACTGCTCACCACGGTGCTCCCCAACAAAATTTATCTTTCGCATCATTAGCGTATATTACCACACCAAAAAATTGGTCGGTTGACCCAAAAAGCTTGACTGCCATTCTTAGCAGCCCTAACATAATTGGGTCACTTGACCAAATTAACTCCTATAGTAAAAGAGCCACTAATATGAAAAAAGTATTAGTTATTAATGCCAACCCAAAAACCAATAGCTTAACCAAGTCGTTAAGCCAACAGTATGTAGAAACCGCTCAGAAAACACATGAAGTGGTACTGGTGCACATTGGCGAGTTGGATTTTGATCTTAATTTACAACAAGGTTACGAAAGCATTCAGCCACTAGAGGCCGATTTAATCCAGTTACAACAACATATTAAATGGGCCGAACATATTGTCATTATGTCGCCAGTTTGGTGGGGATCTGTCCCTGCAAAATTTAAGGGAGCCATTGATCGGGTAATGTTGCCTGGATTTGCCTTTAAATATTCAGCAGGAAAATCTATACCGGAAAAGCTTCTTGCAGGTAAGACTTCTGAGATCATTGTAAATATGGACACCCCTATTTTTTGGTACAAAATATTTCAGGGGAATGTTATTTACAAACATTTGAAATACACAATTTTAGATTTCACAGGGATAAAAAATAAAAAAACAAGCTACTTTGGGCCGGTTATCTCTGCCAAGCAAAAAGACATCGAAAAATGGCACAACAAAGTGTCAAAGCTAGCAAGCAACATTTAGCAAGTAATAACAATAATAAACGATGTGAGGAAGCAGCAGCGAATTCAAAAATATTGTCCGAAGGTGGCATAATTTAGCAAAGAAAACAGCGCCAAAATTCACCTTTGGCGCCATAGTCTTGCTATATTTCTAGCGCGCTATTGCTGACTTCACTATGCTGAGACCGATAAGACCTAAAATCGCCCCAGTAAACTTATCAATATAATAAGCCAATTTGGTAAACCGACTTCTCACCGTACTCCTAGAGAGTAAATAAATAATTGCGGCATCCCAAATGAATACGATCAGGGTCATCCAGATCCCCAAACCCAGCTTGAAACCAAAGCTCACATCATTGTTTAGTACAACGGTAAACAAACTTAGATAAAACAAGAGATTCTTAGGATTTAATATGCCCGACATAAAACCGGTGAAAAGTTCATGAGCAAATCTGTTTGATTCAACAGGCTCAGAAGATAGCTCTATATTTAAATCATCGTAAGCACTTTTTCTGGCTTTTAACGCTTGCAAAGCCAAGTAAATAAGAAACAGTCCACCGATAATTTTTAGCGCAATCATGATGGGCACCGAAGCCGCTAGAATTGAGCCTACACCTACCAAACATAAGGCAATATATACCGCATTGGCGAGGGCAATACCTAATGCAACACCTAGCGCATTTTTACTTTTGTTTTTAATTGCACTTTTTACCACTAACACAAAATCGGGGCCAGGACTCAGCAAAGCGAGAAAGTGAGCTATTGCGACAGTTGCAAAAACACCAACTAAACTAATATCCATTTATACTTCTCCTTTATAAGGCCGCTATTATGCGCCCAATGGAATAAATAAAAAACAAACCAAGCTGAATAATTATGCCACATCCTGAGCTTTACTTTTAAGCCCTTGATTCGCGAAATTACGCTAAACGACTTTGTAGATAATCATCGCTAACGTCTAGTTTATAAACGGTTCTCGATTGCACTAAACAATTGCGCATTTGGTCACGAGCGTTTTGGTAGGACTCGCCTGTTAATTGATGCTCTTTTTCCCACTGCTCTCGACTCGGCCATTGTGCATAACCTACCAAAACATTGGGTTTGTCGGATAGGTGAAGCCTTGAGCCAAAACTACCGCATTGTTGATAAATTGCCTTGGTCACTTCAAGCCATGCTTCACGAAATGCCCCTTCCATACCCTGTTTCACTTCAAACTCATAAACTGCTATAAACAATGTAATTCTCCTTTGAGTACTAAGCAATGACATGGATTCGACTTCCGAGCTCCTAGCGCACTCATGGCGTGCTGATTCGCTCCAGAGGCTGCATATTTCATCATTGTTTTTGCTGGTTTCGATTTAGTTAAAAGCCACTTCGGTGTTTTTCCGGTAAGCCAAGCGCCAAAGTTATTTTGCATAAATCACTGACTAACTCTACTTGCTTAACCACAATAACAAATATGCTTGGCATGCGTATAGATTGTCGGTTTACATCAACGGTACTGGGCTAGGCAGTAAATAGCATTAATCCAAACTTAAGCGAGAATCCCAAGCGTAGCCTGACAGGGCTAACTCTTGGCTATACTGCCTGCATGCTTTTAAACGCGTCACTTGTTAGCCAAATACGGGTCTAAAAAAGCTACGTTCGTAGCTAATAATGCAGTCCATTTTTTCTGCAAATGCAAAAGCGTTAATGCAATCTGGGTCATTTTGAGAATCGCGTCGATATTGTTCGTAAGCAGACAAACTTTCGAAGGTGAATAGTGCTAAAGCAATATTGTTTGCACCCTCGGAAGGGAGATAGTAACCATTGTGTTGACCGCCAAACTTAGCCACCAGCGGGATCCACATTTTCGCATATTCTTCGAATTCTTTAATCTTTTTAGGATCGATGACATACCTGACATAACAAGTAATCATGAGTATTAATCCTTCTCATAATGTGAGTTTATGGGAGACGCCAAACCGGTAGAACTGGCTAGCCGTTGTCTTGATTGCCTTAAGACTTCAGCCACGACTGAAAGGCGGGCTTGAGATCTTTTACGTCTTGATACAGCCATACCATTCGATCGACGAACCAAGTCTTAGTAAACATTAACCAAGCTGTACTCAAAATCATTAAGGAAAAATCCATTGCATACAGACTATAAAGCCAAAACGGTAAACCTACTATCTGTAGCAAGACTATCTTTTTACAGGCTCGTAAATGATGTTCAGGAATAAGACCTTCATTCTTGTAATGCAGGTAGACGCGCTCACCAAAAGTGCCCATCGATGCCCAGTTATTAGTAGTTTTGGGCGCAGCAAATAGCCTTGGATTTAGCCACGTCCATAAGCTCACTAGCATTAGTGCCGCCAAAGTCCACCATCCTAATAGCTCTCTTGTGGCCAAGGCAATGGTAAACAAAGGCAAGATTGAAAAGCGGGAATAAACACTCAAAGGATTCGAATGTCGTTGCCATGAACTTTCATCCATTGACATAAGCCTTTCGGATAGTTTCAAAATATCCATTGTTGCTCCTGAGTATCCACGTTGCATAACCTTATGCCAGCCAAGTTGCGTAATGTCGTTTAGCTACTCACATTCGCCTTGTTAAATAGGGAACCTAGCTAAAATTTAGCGACTGATAACCAAGTCGTATATTAAACGTCTTTTTCCATAAACATTTGCTTGTAAGATTTAGTTTGCAGTGCGTCTTTGGTTAAACCAAATTGCAGCGCTAAGGCTTCTATTTGCGACTTGTAAATTGATAACTTCGCTTCATCGTCCGTCATGATGGCAAATTCGGCAAAATCACCGATACCGTCTAAGGAGTCCACCGTGATATGAAACTCTCCAACAAAGTAAATGCTGCGCGTTTTATGCGCTTTTAGCACCACTTCAAAGCCCATGGTTTTTAGCATGCTCTTGGCATTTGAGACATCTTTGATATCGGTGGCTTCACACCGCTCTGGTTCAGGCCCCTTTACAATCCATAACTTGATGCCTGAAGGCTCCATCTTACGAATACAGATACTTATATTGTCAGTTTCTAACGAGCGATTGGGACGATCGAAATACCAATCGCTTTCGCTGTTATCTTGAAGCATAACTTCATGAGGGATACCACTTAGTGTATTCAAGAACTGTGCTTTTGAGGGTAAGCGGTACTTAAGCTCTACTTCATATTTTCCTTGGAAGTGGGAGTGATTCATATGCGATACCAACTGAAAAATAAGATACTAGCACAACTAGACTGGCGCAGAACATCACCAGCGCCATTTACCAACACCAAGAAACAAACCACCCCATACAAGCAGTTAATTAAGCACAAAGTAAAAACAAATGGCTCGGCTAGTTTGCTCCCCTTTGCAGATTTGTTAGCTAGCTATTTCCAATACCATTGGAACATCAATTATACCGTTTTGCTTTCTAATGCCGTCGATACGTTTGAAGCCAAAATGTTCATAAACATGCTCAGCATTCACCGCCGAATTAACCGTAAAACGCCCAGGATTCCCATTAGTTAAAGCTTCGGCCTTAACCGCTTCCCACAACCTACGAGACAAGCCTTGGCCCTGATAACTATCGTCAACGAATAGGTGGTACAGATGTGAATAGTCACGAATACCAGCCACTCCAACGATATCTTCATCAGCGGTAATCGCAACAATATAAAAGTAATTGCCGGACAAATAAGCGCCTACATTTTCTGCAGACATTGAAGTGAGTAGGATATGACGTGCAGACTCAGCGAAACTCGGACACACGTATTTTTCCGTTAGCGATAAAATCAACTGACTAATTGCCACAGCATCACTGCTCGTCGCTTTTCTTAAATGAATACTCATCATTAATCCTATTTACTGCCCCAACAGCCAAACGCGCTTAAATCTCTGGTCTTTAGGCCACTTTAAAACAATCGCCAGGCTAAAGCAGCCTGCTAATGCAGATTACCGACGTCAGTAGCAAGTAACTGGTACGATTGTTGATAGAGTAAACGCTAGCCTTGTTGATTTTCTTAAGCAGCAGCGCAACGACTTATCCCCAAGCTAAGCATTTGGCGGTATTTCGATTCAATTTAACCCTTCACCCAGCATCAACAATGATGCCAACAATCGAACAATGTATTGATTGCAACAAAAGGAATCGACACCGTGGTAGCAGAAGACAACCAACTATGGCTTGCGATGTGGAAGAATCAACAGACTGATTTTCATCAGCCATTGGTTAACCGACACTTACAAGAGTATTGGCATCGGCTTAAGGTTCCTAACATGGGGCGAGTATTGGTGCCCTTGTGTGGCAAAAGTAACGATTTACTGTGGCTAGCAGCACGTGGTTTTGAGGTGATAGGTATAGAACTGAGTTCACTCGCGGTGAAGGCTTTTTTTAAAGAAAACCAACTAAAGCCGAAAAAGACCCGCTCGGGCCACTTCACCATATGGCGTCACGGGCGGATCCGGATCCTTTGCGGCGATATATTTCTCTTAAAACACACTCATTTAGGCCAGATTGATGCGGTATATGATAGAGCCGCGCTTACCGCCTTAGCCGAACCCGCAAGAAAGCGGTATGTGAGAAAGCTGTTGTCGTTAATGCCCTTGCTCAAACCCATACTGCTATTAACCACCGAAGATGTAGACCCACTGCGAACTCAAGATTCAGTCGCCTTAGTAGACCAAGAGATCTTTGATTTATTCTCGCCACACTTTGCCATAGCAGTAAGCTATGGTGACACTTACCCGGTGGCATTTTCCCCCGCCACGGTAAATAAAGTCTATCAAATGAAACGACTCACTGCCGCCACTGACTAAGGGGCCGACCCGCTATAAACAGCAGCGCTTGGCTTAGCTATTGGTAGACTTTCACCACATTGCGCCCCGAGTTTTTTGCCAAGTACAGGGCTTTGTCGGCATGATCTAATAAGGCTTGCAGAGACTTTTCATGGTTTAAGCAGGCTAAACCTATGCTCACCGTTAAGGAGATTGGTTTTTCTTTCACCATCAGCGGCGCGTCGCTGATGGCCAGACGAATGTTGTTAGCTAATTCAATACCTTTATCTTGGTCTACTTTTGGCAGGATCGCGGCAAACTCTTCGCCGCCAAGTCGAGCAAACAAGTCGGTAGCACGAATATTGTCTTGGCAAATCTTGGCAAAATGCTGCAAGGCGAGATCACCCACAGCATGCCCATGAGTATCATTAATCGACTTAAAATGATCCAAGTCGAACACGATTAGACACAAGCTATGTTTTTGCAATAATTGTAGCTGAAACTCTTTCTTACCCAAGGCCATAAAGTAACGGCGGTTAGCGACATTGGTTAGAGGGTCAGTAGTGGCCGCTTCAAACAATTCTTCTTGATACTGAGCCCGGTTCCTAAAATCTTTATTTAACAACAGCCTAGCCAAAACCACTGTAATAATTAAAAAAGCCAATAAAATCACTATCATATAAGGAGCGACTCGGCTCATTATAGGAGGGCTAGACCAATAGATAGTGGCGATGTTACTGGCGGGTAAAAAGCCTTCTAATGGCATTGAATCATCATATTCATCCGCTGCAACTAAGCTAAGCTTGGGCAGCCGAAAACGCTCAGCCAATACTGTAAGATAGGTGTCGTCGATAGCTTGTGCTAATACCAGATGCGCACCATCGACTATCACTCCATCGTTTTCACGGCGATAAGGTTCTACCCCGACTAAAAAGACTTGGCCATCGGCCTCACTAAAAAACGCCTTTGCTTGATAGGCTGGACTGGCTTGTTCACTCCCCCTTAAGCGCTCTAAAATGGCTGAAGAGTAAATATTTTGCGGGTTGAGCTCTAAACCCTCTCGCAGAGCATGTAACTGTACTTGTTTATCGCTGGTAATCGTGGCGATGTAAGTAAGGTTGTAGGTAGGTAGCAGGTAATCTTGATAATTATCCTCAATCCATTGTGGATTGGGTACTGCTAAAACATTGGTATAGGCGTCATCCCAATAAGAATAATCAATGGTTAGCTTATGCAAATACTCCCTCTCTATTGAAAAGGCAATATTTACTCGAGTGTGCACATCTTTCATGGCGTTATCGTCTAATACACTAAGAAAATACACCATTAAGCAGGCGATCAAAGCCATCATGGTAATGATCAGAGCAGTAATAGCCGAAATAACCGAATTAGCTGAGAAGTACCGTTTTTTTAACATACTCGCGCCTAAAATGACGATTCACTACTATGATAGACCACAAGCAAGACGCTATAAGCCGAAGGGTTAAATTCAATGAAGTGGGACAATTATTTTGCTGAACTTGGTTTATAGCCCAGCAAAAAAATTAACTGCCCGTGCAAATAACAGCACAACTTGCCACGTCCTAGTGATACGGCTGCGGCGCCAATTAAGATCTTAAGCTTGGTTGTCGAAACCATTTACGGTTGTGCCCCGACCTAATCTTTATTCAATGGCTTAACTAAAAAATTGCCTTTACCCATCATAGGATCGCAGGATAAATCTTTAATAAATAAAAAATAATCGGCTAACTCACAATAATGGTGGTGCTCGCCGCGACTTGGCGATGATGCTGCCAAGCCAACATCACTAGCGCCAACATAAACAATCCTACAGTGACAGGCTCACTCACCTGACTGGCCTGAGCCACAATCAATACGGGGTTAATGTCTATCCAGTAATAGTCATTTACGTTTTGCACTAAGGGACTATTAAAAATCCTAGTGACTTCAGCGGGAGTAATAAGTGTTTGCTTGTTCAAGAAGGGGTTCATTAGATAGGCACCGGAGAGATGAGGCAGACCTAAATTGTGTCCTAGTTCGTGGGCCAACAGTTCACCACCATAAGGGCCAGCCGCGTAACTAGACTCCACCACAAAATCGTTACCAAAGTATTCGCCACAGCCCACAATACTGCTAGAGATAAGTCCTCCGCAGGCACTAATGCTATCAACGAAATAAAAATTCACTACATTGGCAGGGCCAACATGCTGACCAAATATCTGGCCTATTTCTACATCACTACTGATATCCAGCAGCTCAGGAAAAACCAACTCGGTGGCACTACCGATACGAATATCTATTGGCCGATCGCCAAAGCTGGCCTGTGAATAAATCGCATCTAAGGCCGCCTCATTGGTGCTAATAAAAGCAGCCTGAGCAGAACCAATAAGCCAGAGAAGGCAAAACAAAGCCCGCTTAATAAACAAAAACATGGTGAATTCCTTTTCTTATTCGAGCCAAATGTCGAGACAAACAGAACTTTAACAGTAGCAGTGGATCTTAGCGGTTCTGGTTTAACCAGTCTTTATTGAATTCACAAATAACGTCAAAGAGCTCAGATTTCTAGGCTGCTAGCTTGCATCAAATCAAAGCCAATTTTGATTAAATCTGCTACCCTAAGCCCTGTATTCATTAACCACCATAAGCTCTTTGAGATGTTATCATTACCCACTCCAATATTGGCTGCATTACGCTCTGTAATTGGCTTTTTTATTCGTGGCAAGTTCGTCCCAGAAAACCCGATTACTGAGTTTAACTTAGATTTATCACAAGCGGTTTTCTATGTTATTCCTCGCGATTCGCTCGCCGATGTACTCACCTTGCAGCTCGCCTGTAAAGAACTAGGACTGCCGGATCCACTTGAACCAGCTATTTTCGCCGGAGAAAGCCATCAGCGAGTCGCCTTTTTAACCGACAAAAACGACGAGACCCTTGAGGCTACGGTTGAACAGTTTACCGCTGCATTGAGTTTACATCGCAAAGATGCAAGCCATAACGCCCAGCTCATTCCAGTAAAACTGTTTTGGGATCGCTATCCCGGCCGTGAAAGCGTTGATGATCTGGTCAGTGGTAAAAAACCCCGCCCTACAGGGATGCTAAAAAAAGCCTGGCAGGTTATTTTTAAAGGCCGCGAAAACCTAGTTCGCTTCAGCCAACCCGTATCGTTAAAAGAAATGGCGCAGCGACAAGGATCGGATAAACGCATTGGTCATAAACTGGCGCGCGTGGCGCGGATCCACTTTAGCCGCATGCAAATGATTGCCACTGGTCCTAAGCTGCCCAACCGACGCCATATGTTTGAGCAATTATTGGCCTCGGCGACTATTCGCGCCGCAATTCAAGATGAAGCCAAGGCGAGAAGCACTAGCCCCGAGCAGGCCAAACAAACGGCCTTAAAATACCTTGAAGAAATAGCTGCCGATTTCTCTTACCGCAATTTACGTATTGCCGATGCGCTACTAAGTTGGGTATGGAATAAGATCTATTCGGGTATTGAAGTAAACCATGCCGAACGGGTGAGACAATTGGCTCAAGAAGGGCACGAGATTGTTTATGCGCCTTGCCACCGCAGCCATATGGATTACTTATTGCTTTCCTATGTGCTGTATCACCAAGGCATGGTGCCACCACATATTGCAGCGGGGGTTAACCTGAACTTTTGGCCAGCAGGCCCATTCTTCCGCCGCGCGGGCGCCTTCTTTATTCGCCGTAGCTTCAAGGGCAACAAGCTTTACTCCACGGTATTTAGAGAGTATTTAAGCCAATTATTTAGTCGTGGCTATTCAGTCGAATACTTCACCGAAGGCGGACGCAGCCGTACCGGTCGCTTACTGCCTCCCAAAACCGGTATGTTAGCCATGACCGTGCAAGCCATGTTGCGCGGCCTAGAGCGCCCAGTCACCATTGTGCCAGTGTATTTTGGCTACGAACATGTAATGGAAGTAGGCACTTACTACAAAGAGCTAAAAGGTAAAGCCAAAGATAAAGAGTCTTTGTTCTCTTTGTTTGGCATGCTGCGTAAATTGCGCAACTTCGGCCACGGCTACGTTAATTTTGGCGAGCCAATCAACGTGAACCATCGATTAAACCAACTGGCGCCAGACTGGCGAACGCCTTTAGAAGAAGGCAATAAACCTCATTGGTTGGTGCCAGCGGTAAACGATATTTCACTCCGGCTGATGGAAAACATTAACAGTGCCGCTGCAGTCAATGGATTGTGTTTAAGTGCCAGTATTTTATTGGCCGCCGAAAATCGCGCCATGCCAAGAAAGCAACTCGCCAAGCAAATGGACTTATGCCTAAGCCTAATTAAAAATGTTCCCTACAGTGACCATGTTACGGTACCGGAGCTAGATGCCGAGGCGCTAATCGACCAAGCTCTGAGCTTGGATAAATTTCAAACTAACAGTGATTATCTGGGTGAGATCATCGGCTTAGATGAAAAACAACAAGTCTTGATGAACTTCTATCGTAACAACATCATTCACCTGCTGATCATGCCCGCTTTTATTGCCAGCGCCTTACTGCAGCACCGCAGTATAAGCCGACAACAGCTATTAACACTCATTGAACAGCTCTACCCCTTACTAAAAGGCGAACTGTTTCTACGGTATAACAGCGATGAGATTGGCGAATTGGTGGAACGCTACTTAGCCGAATTTGTCGCGCTTAAATTAATCAGTGAAAATGGTGATTGCTTTAGAATAGATAAGCACCGCCGAGGCCGCTTGTTATTACTGGCCCAGCTCGCTCAAGAAAGTCTGCACCGCTATGCGGTAGTTGCCGCCTTACTAGCCAATCGCCCACACCTAGAGCGTGCGCAACTAGAGAAACAGGCGCTAGCTGGAGCCCAGCGTTTGGCGCAAATGCATCACATTGATGCGCCTGAATACTACGACAAACGCATTACCAGTAACTTATTAAGCTTAATGCGTGAACAGGGCTATCAACAACGTGAGGCGGCGCAACAACTGTTTGCTCAACTGTCTCCGCTATTGGCCGATGGCGTTTACGACTCGATTATCGCGCTATTAGATTTAGAAACTTAGCCAGCCAACCACGCCAGCCATGCATAATGGCTGGCGATACCCACAAAAATCACCAAACCCACATAGTTATTGTTTAAGAAGGCCTGAAAGCAGGCCTCACGCTGGCGATAACGGATTAACTTCTGCTGATATACAAACAGTGCCGCGGCGGCCAACAAGGCAAGGTCAAAGGCTAAGCCCAATTGTTTAATATAGGCCATAGCCGCGAAACAAACTAAGCAGGCGAGCTGCAATAAACCCACAATCAGCTTGTCGAAACGGCCAAATAAAATTGCCGTAGATTTAATCCCGATGGTTAAGTCGTCGTCGCGATCCACCATCGCGTATTTGGTGTCGTAAGCGATGGTCCAAGTCACATTAGCCACCACCAATAACCATGCTTCGGCCGGCACGCTGCCAGTTTGCGCAGCATAAGCCATAGGTATACACCAGCTAAAGGCCAGCCCCAAAAACAACTGCGGTAAATGCGTCACCCGTTTCATAAAAGGGTACAGCGCGGCCAAACCCAAGGCCACAAACGACAACTGAATGGTCAGACTGTTTTGGGTTAATACCAGTAAAAACGACAGCACCACCAAAGCGGCAAACAGCGATAGCGCCTGCGCTTCGCTCACTATGCCCGCCGCTAAAGGACGCTGCGCCGTGCGCTTAACATGCCCATCAACCTTGCGGTCGGCATAATCGTTAATCACACAACCGGCCGAACGCATTAGAAACACCCCTATTACAAATACCAGCAGTACCGACAAATCAGGCACCCCTTCGGCGGCTAGCCACAGCGCCCACAGCGCGGGCCACAATAGCAATAAAGTGCCAATAGGTTTATCGGCACGCATTAGCTGCCAATAAGGACGAAAACTAGCTAGCTGCAACACCAGGATCTCCTTGATACGCTGCACAATCTGGTAGAAATATTTCGGCGACTAATAACGGTGCGTTAGCCAATAGAAAACGCGAACGCCGCCCCCACAAAGGCTGGGATGAGTCGGCATATTGGTAAATCGCCGACGCCGCAGCAATTTGGCATAGCTCGATGCTTTGGCGCTGCCCTTGACCAGTAAACAGTAATTCACCTAAGGGTTTATCGGCCAATTGACTCACCGCAGCGGCATCGCCTTCTAAAGAGCTTTGCGGAATAATACTGCGGGCAAATACCCAATTTTCACCATCACAGCACAATAAGACTTCCCTCACCCAATAAGGGCCTGCACATTCCAGTGCCAACTTTTCGTGTGGGGCAATCTCACTAAAACCTTCATACAACACCTTGATGCTGAACTGCTGACAGTGCTCGCGCAAACGGGCGGTTAAAGAACCGGGGTGTTGCAGCCAGTCCGCCAAAACCGGAGAAGGAAAAACAAAATGTTGCGGCGCTTGCCAATTGCCATCGGCCCCGCAAGGCTGAGAATAGTTAATAGTCACGCATATCCACGGCTAAGAATAGTGGCTTCATTATCAGGTAAATAGCCATTTAATGTAAACCGTTGTCAAGCAGAGCAGCGAGCGTACCTTGCCGATAAAACATTCACTGTAAAGAATATTTCCAGCGACTAACTTGACCTACCGCCCACTAAGGGAAACAATAAAGCTAAGACTATAAAGGAAAAAGTCATATGAAATTTGTTTACCGCTGGCTAGTTTGTTTGAGCTTAAGTTTGCCACTGCTGGCGCACAGCCAAGAAGCCACCAATCCCAATTTTGCTTATTTTGGTTTTGAGCCAGATATTATTACCAACTACATCAGTACCGGTAAAAAATTAGGTTATGTACGATTGACTGCCGAGGTAATGGTGGAAGACCAAAGCGACCTCAGCAGCATTGAGCATCATGCCCCTTTGATCCGCGATACTATTATCGAAATTTTAGGCAGACAAAGCGAAGATGATATTAAGTCGTTGAATGGACGAGAAACCATTCGCCAAATGTGTGAAGAGGCGATTAACGATTTATTAGTACAAGAAACCGGTAAAAAGCTGGTTCGCAAACTGCTGTTTACCAAATATATCTACCAGTAAAAAACCAAGGCCCATCAAAGATGGGCCTTGTTACTCAAACAGCTTTGCTTTTATCCGTGGTCACAAACCTATCCAATAAAGCCTGTGCACAACCCACAAATAAACCAAATAAATGCGCTAGGTTAGCCGTAGATGGCCCCACTACATCCATAAAACCAATCACCAACCATACCAACATAAAACCGACTATCGCCGGATTCAACTGTAAGCCGGTTTGTGGGCGCAGCCAGCCAGTAAACCAACAGTAGCCCAACAAGGCATAAACCACACCCGATAAGCCACCAAAGAAGGGCCCGGTTGCCAAGAGTTGTGCCACATTGGGGATCACCGCCGCCACGATAGTAATCAGTAGCAATTTAGAGCTGCCCAACTGGCGCTCAATTTCACCGCCCAACTGCCACCACCACAAACCATTAAAGGCAATATGAATGATTGAAAAATGCAGAAAGATAGGACTAATCACTCGCCAAAAGTCTGCCGAAAGTAGCATGCTTAAATCAGGCGGAATGGTGAGGTTGAGGATCAAACTGCGTTCAAAGCCCATCTGCATCAAGGCAAAAATTACTGCGGAAATGGCTAATACAGCTAGTGTTACCGGGCCAGCGTGAGCCAGAAAGGCACTTTTCACCATGCCCTTACCACCGTAGGAAAATGTCGCTTTACGGCTGTCGGCCACCTTCCAAGAAGCAGCCGAATATTTAGCGTCACTAGGGTTGGCTAAAAACTGTTGGAGTTCATATTCGGCTTTTTCTAGGTGTTGCTCATCCATCAATATCACCACCACGCCTTGCTCGGCAGGAGCAAGTTGACATTCAATGTTAAGCACTGCCATGTAATCTACAAAGGCCTGGGCGACCCTAGGATTATTAATAACAACTAGATGTTTCACTCGGCCTCACCAGATTCAATTGGCGCAACACTGCGCCAAGCTTCAAAGCCACCTTGCAGGCTATAGACTTCTTCAAAGCCTTGTTGCAGCAAATATTGGGCGGCACCTTGGCTAGATATGCCGTGGTAGCACATCACAATCAACGGCGTATCGAACTCGGTTTCGGTAAGCAAACGGTTAAGACTACCATCATTAAGATGAAAGGCATTCACTGGGTGAGCTTGGGCAAATGACTGCGGGTCTCGCATGTCTAGCAATACCGCCCCTTGCTCAGCAATTTTTTGTTGCGCGCCAGTCACGTCAATTTGTTCAAACTGTTCCATCATCGTATTTATCACCTAGATTTTTCGTCCACTTTAACTGGTTTAAACGAAAAGGACAAAAGCTATAGCAGCCTAAACCAGCCAAATTTGGCGATAAAAAAAGCAAGCCGAAGCTTGCTTTTTAACGCTGCTAACTTGGTCTTATGCGCCCAAGTAAGCCTTGCGTACTTCTTCATTCACCAACAGATTGTCGCCACTGTCTTCAAGTACGATACGGCCATTCTCCAACACATAACCTCGGTCGGCTAGGCGTAGCGCTTGGTTGGCGTTTTGCTCAACCAAGAACACCGTCATTCCGCGTTGGCGCAATTGTTCAACAATATCAAAAATCTGCTGAATAATAATCGGCGCCAAGCCCAATGAAGGTTCGTCCAATAGTAACAGACGAGGCTTGCTCATTAAGGCCCGGCCAATCGCCAACATTTGCTGTTCGCCACCCGACATAGTGCCAGCTCGTTGATTAACCCGCTCCAATAAGCGAGGGAACAGCGTATACACCTCTTCAATACGCTCTGCAGTTTGCTGCTTGTTGGCAAAAAATGCCCCCATGTGCAGGTTTTCTTCCACGGTTAAACGCGAGAAGATGCGGCGGCCTTCTGGCACCACGGCAATATCACCACGCATGATGCTGTGAGTTTGCTGTGCGGTAATGTCTTTACCTTCAAACAACACCTGGCCACTACTGGCACGAGGATCTCCACACAGGGTCATCAATAAGGTGGTTTTGCCGGCGCCATTGGCACCAATCAAACTGACAATTTCACCTTCATTCACCTTCACATTAACATCGTGCAGGGCTTGAATTGGGCCGTAGTGGGTCGAAACATTCTTAAACTCTAACATTGTTGTTTTATCCCTCGCCCTAAAACTCACCCAGATAGGCTTTAATCACCTCGGGGTTATTGCGAATTTCCTCGGGGCTACCATTGGCTAAAGGGCAGCCTTGGTTAACCACGTAGATACGGTCTGAAATCCCCATTACCAACTTCATATCATGTTCAATTAGTAGCACCGAGACCCCTTCGTTGTCTCGTAAGTCCATGATTAACCTGTCTAAGTCGTCAGTTTCTTTGGGGTTTAAGCCAGCGGCCGGCTCATCCAGCATCAAAATTTCCGGACGAGTAACCATGCATCGAGCAATTTCTAGGCGGCGTTGCTGGCCATAAGCCAAGTTGCCTGCCTTGCGGTTGGCAAACTCTTTTAAGTCCACCTTATCTAACCAGTATTCGGCAAAAGCCAAGGCATCGGCCTCGCTTTTCTTGAAACTTGGCGTTTTTAATAGGCCCGCCAAGAAGTTAGTATTTAAGTGCCTATGCTGGGCTACCAGCAGATTTTCAATCACACTCATGTCTTTAAACAAACGCACGTGTTGGAAGGTACGCACGATGCCTTTACGCGCAATTTGATGTCCAGCAAGGCCTTGCAGCGCTTCACCTCGGTAGAGGATCTGCCCAGCGGTGGGTTTATAAAAACCGGTCAAGCAGTTAAATACTGTGGTTTTGCCCGCGCCATTGGGGCCAATCACCGATACCACTTCTTTTTCGTTGAGCTTTAAAGCAACGTTATTCACCGCCAATAAGCCACCAAAGCGCATGGTGAGGCCGTTAACGTCTAACAATGAACTCATGCTTTGGCCCCCTCTTTTAGCTCAATATGGGGACGCGACATGGGTAATAAGCCCTGTGGACGCCAAACCATCATAAATACCATCATCAAACCAAACATCAGCATGCGATATTCATTAAATTCGCGGGCCATCTCAGGCAATACCGTCATAATGATCGCCGCCAATACCACGCCAATTTGCGAACCCATACCACCCAATACCACTATCGCCAAAATAATGGCCGACTCAATAAAGGTGAATGACTCAGGGCTGATAAATCCTTGGCGAGCCGCAAAGAAGCTACCGGCAAAACCAGCAAAGGCCGCACCAATGGTAAAGGCTGTTAACTTCACCACGGTGGGGTTTAAACCTAGCGAGCGACAGGCAATTTCATCTTCACGCAAGGCTTCCCAAGCGCGCCCAATCGGCATTCTCAGTAAGCGGTTAATCACAATCACCGTTAATACCACCAACAGCAAAGCCATCAAATACAAGAAGATCACCTTGTATTCGGAGTTGTAGCTAATGCCAAAGAAATCGTGGAAAGTTTCA
>NZ_JBNKPP010000086.1:0-29248 GCF_050295395.1 Agarivorans sp. | reverse complement strand
TTTATTAGCCAGTCCTTGGCCGAGCAAATGGCGCAGCAAGCCATGCTAATCCGCCAGGGTGTGCAGTTTCAGTGGATTAACCGCGGCTACCGAGACTTTCAAGAGTATTTAGCCAGTTTTACCTCACGCAAACGGAAGATGGTCAACAAAGAGCGGCGTTTGGCTCAGTCGGCGGTGGAAGCGATTCACTGGCGTTATGGTAACGAGCTTAGTCAGCCGCAGCTACAGGCGTTTTATCAGTGTTATCAATCCAGTTATCTTAAGCGCGGCCATAAACCTTATTTGTCACTGGGCTTTTTTAAACAGTTATGTGAACAAATGGGGCATTCGATGTTGTTTATTCAAGCAGAACAAGCGCAGCAAGTGGTGGCCAGTGCCTTGTTCTTTTTTGACCAAACCTCCTTATACGGGCGGTATTGGGGTTGTATACAAGAGCTTGAAATGCTGCATTTTGAATTGTGTTTTTATCAGGGAATAGAGTTTGCCTTGGCCAAGGGCCTAAAGGAGTTTAATCCTGGTACCCAAGGTGAGCATAAGCTATTGCGAGGTTTTGAGCCCATCACCACCTATTCGGCTCACTATGTGGCCGACCCAACCTTTGCCAGCGCCATTGCGCAGTTCTGCGAGGAAGAGCGAGCCCATATGGACAGCTATAAACAGCAGTGTCTGTCGTTGTTACCCTTTAAACATCAAACCGTCCTTGGCGCTTAGCGCTGAGTTTTATCTTTATCCTCGAATAGTCACAGCCGATACCTTAGTGCCGTGAGACGCTGCGACTTAGCGAGTGCTTGATGAATAAAGTGCAGGGTTGAATTTTATGCCTTAGCGCTAGGTTTTATTCAGTTTGTAATCCAAAGCTCCTTTCTTTACAGCCAGTTAGCCTTAGTAAATGAAGAATAATCTTGCTAAGTATAGGGTCAATATGGTACTCATTGATTGATATTTACACTTATTGAGTGCTTAACTAAGCAAAACTATTCCGCTTTGTCGACCTTGTTATGGCTGGCAGGGTGAAGCACCTGAGACTCAAAGGATGAGCTCAGAAGAGTAGTTAAACGGTGCGCTTAGAGACAACAGCGGCGAAGCTAAAGGAAGGCTAATGGAATATTCATGGCTGTTAATTACAGCTTTCTTAGTATTTATCATGCAGGCAGGCTTCTTATGCCTAGAAACCGGTAAAATCCGCAGTAAAAACAGTATTAACGTTGCCGCAAAAAACATATCTGACTTTATCATCGCCGTTCTTATTTATTGGGCCTTTGGCTTTGCACTGATGTTTGGTGAAAGTCAAAACGGCCTTTGGGGAGGCAGTGAGTTCTTCTTTGGCGACCAGCAAAGTCCTTATCAAATTAGCTTCTTTTTGTTTCAAACCATGTTCTGTGGCACCGCCGCTACCTTATTATCTGGCGCAGTGGCCGAGCGTATGTCGTTTGTTGGCTATCTGACTATCTCCTTGGTATTAAGTGCCGTGATTTATCCGGTGGTTGGTCACTGGGCGTGGTCATCGGTATATATCGAAGGGAATGCCGGGTGGTTACAGGAGTATGGTTTTGTTGATTTTGCGGGGTCCACTATTGTTCACTCGGTGGGCGGTTATGTGGCCTTAGCCGCTATTGTGATTATTGGTCCGCGCATTGGCCGTTTTGATAACCAGCAAGCCATGCCAGTTGGGAATAACTTACCGATGTCTGTATTAGGCACCTTGTTGTTATGGTTGGGGTGGTTTGGCTTTAACGGTGGCAGCACCTTGGTATTGAATGAGCATGTGCCTAAAATTATTCTCAATACCTGTTTAGCCGCTGTAGCGGGTGGCTTGGTTAGCTCCTTATGCCATTACCGTGCGCAGCGTTTTTTTGATGTGGGCTACATTCTAAATGGAGTGATTGCCGGTTTAGTGTCTATTACCGCGGGTTGTCATGTTATGTCGACTCAGGCCGCATTGGTTGTGGGCTTGGTGGCCGGATTAGTGCTTTATTGGGGAACGCTGTGGCTTGAACAACTGAAAATAGATGATGCGCTGGGGGTGGTGCCGGCTCACTTGTTTGCTGGAATATGGGGCACTTTTTCCGTGGCTGTTTTTGGCGACCTGACACTCATTGGCACAGGTTTAAGCCGCACTGAGCAAGTCTACGCTCAGCTATTGGGAATAGTGAGCATTGGCGTATACAGCTTGAGTCTTTCGTTTATTTTACTGTGGCTGATTAATCGGTTTATTCCGCTGCGGGTTTCCAGAGAAGATGAGTTACAAGGCATGAATGTGTCTGAACACCATGCCTCTACCGAGCTAATTGACTTACTTGACTCTATGGCTAGCCAACAGAGAAGAGGGCAGTTTTCAGAGCCTGTGCCAGTGGAGCCATTTACTGAAGTGGGGCAAATTGCCGCTCAATATAATCAAGTGATTGATCGCGTAAATAGTGAAATTTCCAAAAGAGATGATGCCATCGATAGTTTTCGTGCCAGTGAAAAACGTAAGAGCGCGATTTTAGATTCATCCATGGACAGCATTATTAGTATTGATTTAGAGGGGCGGATTATCGAGTTTAATCCCGCTGCCGAACGCACTTTTGGTTACCTTAAAGAACAGGTGATAAATAAAAGCTTTATTACGCTGTTTGTGTTGCCCAAAGATCAGCAAGAAGTAGCTAGTAGCTTAGCCTTTAAGTTTTCTAGCTCTCAGGGTTTGCTCCGCCACCGGCGCAATTCGATTACCCTAACGCGTCATTCGGCCCATGAGTTTCCAGCGGAAATTACTATTACCGGTGCGTCTTTCGGTAGCAATATGGACAACGAGTTCACCTTGCACATACGCGATGTGACTCGGCAATTAAAACTACGCGATAAGCTGCGTCAGCTTGCCTATAGCGACCCCTTAACCGGCTTGTATAACCGCACCTACTTGATGGAAGCCTTAAATAAAATTGCCTCGCGTAAATATCAAGGACGCAGCCAAGTATTACTATTTTTCATGGACTTAGACCGGTTTAAAAAGATTAACGATACCCTTGGTCATAAGGCGGGAGACGAATTACTGTGTGAGGTGGCTAAGCGCTTAGTGGATGTTACCCGCGCCAGCGATATTATTGCTCGCTGGGGTGGTGATGAGTTTGTGATTTTGTTTACTGACTCGGTGAATATCGATTTAGCGCACAAAAAGGCCAATGCTATTTTGTCAATTATGCGTCAGCCACTAGAGCTAGATGGTCGGGTAATTAATATTCCTACCAGTATTGGCGTGGCTTTCGCCGATGTGGCCGAAATTAAAGCTGAGCAATTAATTCAGCATGCCGATATTGCCATGTATTACGCTAAGCAACGTGGCCGTGATAATTACCAATTGTTTGAAGCTGAAATGGCCCATCAGGCAGCGCGCAGTTTTGACTATGAACAGGAGATGCAAAAGGGGCTAAACGAGCATCAACAGTTTTCCATTGTTTATCAACCCAAGGTGAATGCCGAGCGCAGCCTACTTGGCTTAGAAGCCTTAATGCGTTGGAATCACCCACAAGAGGGCAATATTTCGCCCAGCGAGTTTATTCCCTTAGCCGAAGAGTCGGATTTGATTATTCAACTGGGTGAGTTGGCGATTGCTCAGGTTTGCCAGCAATTATATGTGTGGAAAAAACTGGCTTACCCCAAAATCGTGGTATCGGTGAATATTTCTGGTAAGCATTTAGTTTCGGGCCGCTTAGAGCCGTTTGTGAGTAAGATGTTGCAACAATATCAGCTAGACGGTGAACAGTTGGAGTTTGAAATTACCGAGGGGGTATTACTCACCGATATTGAACGTTGTATTGAAGTGATGTCGGGCTTAAAACAACTGCATATTCAAATTTCGGTGGATGATTTTGGTACCGGTTATTCTTCCTTAAATTACTTAAAACGCCTGCCCATCGATGTGCTTAAAATTGACCGCTCGTTTGTGGAAGAGTGCGCTAGTACGGTCGAGGACGGACAAATATGTTCAACCATTATTAACCTTGCTAATAACCTAGAATTGGTGACGGTGGCTGAAGGGGTAGAAACCCGTGAACAGTTAGAATTTTTGCAGCGTCATGGCTGCCATATTTACCAAGGCTTCTATTTTTATCGGCCGATGTCGGCGGATGCGATTACTCAGTTATTGCTAAAGCAGGAGCACTTATCGATAGCCGAAATGGCCTTAGACGGGAGTTAGTGGCTTAGGCTGAGAATAACAAAGGCGAGCATTGCTCGCCTTTGTTGTTTTATGCTTGACGTTGATGCAAGCGAACATTAAGCATTCGTAGTACCGCCTGAATACCAGCAAATACTTGGTTCGAGTTGATACCTCGCGTGTGGAACTGCTTATTGTCGTCGGCCCACTGAATAATACATTCGGTTAGGGCGTTGGCTTTACCACCCGGCGGGATCCGCACTTCGTAGTCAAGTAACTCGGGCATGCTAAGTTTAGCTTTACGCAGTGGCATTTCTAGAGCCTTCATGAAGGCATCAAAACCGCCGTTACCATGCCCCGAACTCTTATAGACTTCATCACCTATGCGTAGGCGGATGTTGGCCGAAGATTCTAAATCCAAGCCACTGGTGATGGAGCAATTAAGCAGCTCAATATGCGCAAAATCGTTGCTTTCCATGATGTCGGCAATGATGAAGGGCAAATCAGCTGGCGTAATCGTGGCCTTTTGATCTCCCAGCTTAACAATCTTATCCAACAGCTTTTGCTGGTTTTCGGGTGATAGTTCGATTTCCATGGCTTCAAGGTTTTTATTAATTGAAGCCTTACCGGCCATTTTACCTAGGGCATAACTGCGTTCGCGACCAAAGCGCTCAGGGCTCAGTTCGGTCATATACAAGTCACCCTTTTGGTCACCGTCGGCATGAATGCCCGCGGTTTGGGTGAATACATCGGCGCCCACAATGGGGGTATTGGCGGCTAAACGTTTACCCGAAAAGCTTTCAACCAGTTTGGCAATATTGTGAATTTCGCTTTCATCAATATTTAACTTAAAGCCGAGCTTGTCTTTTAGCACTACCGATACCTCTGCCAAGGACGCGTTACCGGCGCGCTCGCCTAAGCAGTTCATGGTGCAGTGAATCGCCTCTACGCCAGCTTCGGCAGCCGCCATGGCGTTGGCTGTAGCTAAACCGTAATCGTTATGCGGATGAAAGTTAAATTTAACTCCAGGAAAGCGCTCTATCATGTCGCTCAGACTGGCATACACTTCTTTGGGTGCCATAACACCTAGGGTATCGGGCAACATGAAATGATTAATACCTTGGTTTTGCAAAGCATCAACCAATTGGTATACGTAGTCGGGGCTATTGGCATAGCCGTTAGACCAGTCTTCTAAATAAACATTAACGGTTAAACCCTTACTATGGGCATAGCTAATGGTTTGGCGGATGTCTTCGATATGCTGATCTAGAGTTTTGCCTAGTTGGTTTTTACAGTGATTAAGGCTACCTTTGGTGAGTAGGTTGATCACTTTAGCGCCGGATTCTACGATCCAATCCACGCTTTTGTTGTTGTCGACAAAGCCTAAAATTTCAATTTTTTCTAAGTACCCAGCACCTTTAGCCCACTGGGTGAGCTGTTGTACTGCGGCTTTTTCGCCATCGGATACACGCGCGGAAGCGACTTCGATGCGGTCTACCTTTAACGACTGAAGTAGGGCTTTGCCTATGCTAACTTTTTCTTGAGGGAAGTAGGACACACCTTGAGTTTGCTCGCCGTCACGAAGGGTTGTGTCCATGAGCTGTATTGAGCGTTGTTGCTCCATAAACTACGTCTCGCAGTGAAGAGATTGGCTTGAAAGGCGCAGCAGACGCTGCGCCAGACGTACAACTACGCGCTTGGCCAAAGCCAAGGAAGTTGTTGTTTGTGTTTTTCTTCAAATTCGGCAATTTTATCTTCGAATTTCAAAGTCCAACCGATGTCATCAAGACCTTTCAATAAAGTCTCTTTACGGAAGGGGTCAACATCAAACGCAATTTCTTTACCTGCAGGAGTTTGAATTAGCTGATTTTCTAAATCGATAGTAATTTCAATACCCGGTGCGGCTTCTACTTCATCCATTAATGCTTTTAAGGTGTCGGCATCAACAACGATCGGTAAAATGCCGTTTTTAAAGCAGTTGCTAAAGAAAATGTCGGCGTAGCTAGTTGAGATGATGGTATTGAAACCATAATCGGCAATTGCCCAAGGGGCGTGCTCACGCGAGCTACCACAACCAAAGTTGTCACCGGCAATCAGAATTTTTGCGCCTTTAAACTCGGGGCGGTTTAATTCAAATTCTGGGTTTTCAGTGCCATTCTCTAGGTAGCGCCAATCGTGGAAAAGGTGAACACCAAAGCCGGTGCGCTCCACTCTTTTAAGAAACTGTTTGGCAATGATTTGGTCGGTATCAACATTGCTACGATTCATTACTGCAGCAACAGAGCTGTGTTTTTCATAAGGTTGCATATTTAACTCCAAAAATTTCACTCACATCGATAACTCAATGTGTTTACATTATTTCCAATTACGTAAATCGACGAACTTACCTTCTACGGCTGCGGCTGCGGCCATGGCTGGTGATACAAGGTGGGTACGACCCCCTTTACCTTGTCGTCCTTCGAAGTTTCGGTTTGAAGTTGATGCACAACGTTGTTCAGGTTGAAGGTAGTCACCATTCATTGCCAAACACATTGAGCAACCTGGCTCACGCCATTCCCAGCCAGCTTCAATCAGCACTTTGTCAATGCCTTCTTTTTCAGCTTGCTCTTTTACTGGGTAAGAACCCGGTACCGCAATGGCTTGAACGCCCGGCGCGACTTTTTTGCCTTTAGATACCGCTGCAATAGCGCGGAAGTCTTCGATACGGCCATTGGTACATGAACCAACAAATACCACATCAACTGTGACGTCAGTCATCTTCTTACCTGCTTCTAGGCCCATGTATTTTAGGGCGCTTTTAGCAGCTAAAGATTTAATTGAGTCTTCAATTTGGGCAGGATCTGGAATCGGTTGATCTACTGCCAGAACTTGTTCTGGTGACGTTCCCCAGGTTACTTGCGGTGCAATCTGGGCTGCATCAAGTTCAACGACAGCGTCGTACTCAGCACCTTCGTCGGTGGTGAGAGACTTCCAGTATTCTACTGCTTGATCCCAGTACTCACCTTTAGGTGCAAACTCTTTGCCTTTTAAGAAATCAAAGGTTTTTTGGTCTGGTGCGATAAGACCAGCACGAGCACCACCTTCAATGGCCATGTTACATACGGTCATACGACCTTCCATGCTTAGCGCTTCGATAGCACTACCGGCAAATTCAATAACATAACCAGTACCGCCAGCAGTACCAATTTTACCAATGATGGCGAGTACAATGTCTTTTGCAGTGGCGAATTCAGATAGTTCACCATCGACTTTAACCAGCATGGTTTTTGATTTTTTTTGTTGGATGGTCTGAGTGGCCATAATGTGCTCAACCTCAGAAGTACCAATACCAAAGGCCAATGCGCCAAATGCACCGTGGGTAGCGGTGTGGCTGTCACCACAACAAACCACCATACCTGGATGTACAAAGCCGTGCTCAGGAACCACAATGTGAATGACCCCGTTGTTGGCGTTGTTCATGTCGTAAAGATTGATGCTGTTATCTGCACAGTTTTGTGCCATTACTTCAATCTGTTTTTTACCAATTGGGTCGGGGAGAGAGGCTCGGTCGGCCACTTTGGTTGGAACACAGTGGTCCATTGTGGCCAGAATACTGTGTGGGTTACGAACTGAACGTTTAGCCATGCGTAAGCCTTCAAAGGCTTGCGGGCTGGTTACTTCGTGCATGAGGTGACGGTCAACAAAAAGGATAGATGCGCTACCTTTTGGTTCGTGGACAACATGCGCGTCCCAGATCTTTTCGTACATTGTTTTTTTCATGGCTTCCTTTACACCCTGTCTGTTGCTCTCACTCGCGCTTTTTTAGTTTATTTGTCAAGCTTAAAGCGGCTGTTTTTAACGTAAAAACTGTTTCTTTTATCGGTTTGCAGATTATGTTTATTGCAGCCCGAAATAGGCTGAAATAAGCATAATTAAGACCAAACATCATAAAACAACATCTCAGGTGCAGCAAGGGGCACGCGCTAATCAATGGCGATCTTGCGGTGAAGTAGAGCTTTTGCCAAATGAAAGCGCTGTCAGTCATAAAATTCATAAATAATCATGCTTTGTTAGTGAAAACTTAACTAGCTTTTGTTTTCATCACTCCAATATAGTTGAACAAGGTGTTTGCTCGCAGACGGCGAGGCAAAATGCCACGGAGGTTGAATGAAAGCTTTTAAACTGGGTTTGTTGAGCGCAGCTTTGGTAATGGCGGGCGGCTCGGCTAATTTGTCAGCGGCAATGATTAAAACGCCGTTGTACATGAACTACGCCGACAGTGGCGTGCATGTTGACCAGCGTTTAACATTTGCTGGCAAGAGTCGTTATAAAATTACTCTTCCGCTGGAAAAGAAAATTTACCAAGTGCAAATCTCTGACGAAGGTCAGCAGTGTGGTTTGCGCTTTGGCCCAGCCGATAATAACAAGCTGCGTTTCTCTAAGCCTCAAGCGCTAGATAACTGTGCAAACGACAAGTTTTTTGAATTAAACATTCGCTTTGCAGGCAACTATGAGCTGATTCTAGATAACAGCGATGCGGACAATCCAACTCTACAAGTGTCTCGCAAAGCCCAAGAGTCCACCTTCAAACGTAAGCCACCAGCGGTAGATTGTATTGCCTGGGACGGCAAGCCGGTGACCGTGGATGTCAGCGCTAGCTTCAGTGATGGTCAATTGGTAAAAGACTTCTACTCTGGTCAAACGCAAAAAGTCAGCCAAGGTAAAGTGACTATGCAGCCTGATCCGGCAAGCGGTGGTATCTTACTGCTTGAGGCCGCAGACGCTAAAGACAGCGCATTTTCTTGGGATAATGCCAGTGTTTATTTCATCATGACCGATCGCTTTAACAATGGTGATACCAGCAACGATTTTCCCTTTAATCGTAAGGCCGATGGCAAACAAGAAACCGGAACCTTCCAAGGCGGTGACTTCAGCGGGATTACAGCCAAGCTAGACTACATTAAAGAACTTGGCATGAATGCCATTTGGGTAACCCCCATTGTTGAGCAGATTCATGGCTTTATTGGTGGCGGAGAAAAAGGCAGCTTCCCCTTCTACGGCTACCATGGTTACTGGGCTTTAGACTTCACTAAGATTGATCCCAACCTAGGCTCTGAAGAAGACTTTGGCCGTTTCGTCGACGAAGCTCATAAACGTGGTATTCGAGTATTAGTTGACGTGGTAATGAACCATGTGGGTTACCCCACCATGGACGATATGCAAACTTTCGGCATTAATGCTATGGCGCCGGGCGCTCCTGTTCCTGAAAAATGGACTGATTGGCAACCTGATATGTCGAAAGGACAAAACTGGCACCGCTACAACAATTTTATTCGCTGGAGCTCAAGTGACTGGGCAGAGAAGTGGTGGGGACCCGATTGGGTTCGTAGCGGCATGGCCGGCTTTACCGCACCGGGTGGCGATGATATCACCATGAACTTAGCGGGCTTGCCAGACTTGCTTACCGAGAGCACTAAACACGTGGGTTTACCGCCTATTCTTAAAAATAAGAAAGACACCAAAGCGGTAGAGCGCGAGGGTTATACCGTGCTGGATTATTTGGTGGAATGGCATACCAATTGGGTGCGTGACTACGGCGTAGACGGCTTCCGCGCCGATACCGTGAAACACGTTGAACCTAAGGTCTGGGCAAAACTTAAAGACGCGGCCAGCGAGGCTTTGGCCGAGTGGAAGACTAACAACCCCGACAAAGCACTTGATGACAAACCGTTTTGGATGGTGGGTGAAGTGTGGCATCACGGTGCTTACCGCGACTTCTACTACGACAACGGCATGGACAGCTTAATTAACTTTGAATATGCCGGCGATAGTGCAGCGCTGCGTGGGTCACAGTGTTTGGCGCAAAACGAAAAAATGTATGCGACCTACGCCAAAGACATCAATAGTGATCCAAGCTTTAACTTGCTTACCTACATTAGTTCGCATGATACCAAGCTATTCTACTCAAATTATGAGGATATTCCGTTACAAGCCGGAGCGGGTACTGCCTTGTTGATGATGCCAGGTGGCGTGCAATTGTATTACGGTGATGAAAGTGCCAGGCCGCGTGGTCCGCAAACTGATGCCTTTGACTCGCCTACGCGCTCATTCATGAATTGGCAGCAAATTGAAAAAGACGCCGAGCGTCAAGCGCTGCTACAGCATTGGCAAAAAGTAGGACAGTTCCGCGATCGTCACGTAGCGATTGGTGCGGGTGAACACCATAAGATTAGCGACCAACCTTATGCCTTTAGCCGAACTAAGGGTGATGACAAAGTGGTTGTGGTATTTGCCGGTGTGGCCGAATAAGCCTTAAGGCGAAACAACAAGCGACTCGTTTGAGTCGCTTTATTTTTTGCTTAAAATCGGTGTTTAGTTGGAGCTTATTGGTCGTTGTTTACTGCGACCCAATCAACGCTAACCCCAGCCTGATTAAACATCTCTTCACTGACTTTAATTTTATCCTGCCAGCGCGAAAGAAAGTCTGCCGATTGCTCCGGGCAATGCACGGTGGTGATGCCAGTTTGAATAATCTTGGCTGCACAGTTAGGGCAGGGGAAGTGGGTCACCCAAATCTCACAAGCCGATAAGTCGCGCTTTGCAAAAAGGATGGCATTTTCTTCAGCGTGCAGGGTTTTCAACAATTTCATTTCTCGATTGTCGGTTTCGGCGCTGTCTGAGATGCCATGTGGATAACCATTAAAACCTAGCGAAACAATGCGGTTGCTTTCGGTGATAACTGCGCCCACTTGAGTTGAGGGATCTTTACTCCACGAGGCGACTAGTTCAGCCATTTGTACGAAGCGTTTCGCCCATTTAGATGCCATGTTTACTCTCTCCTTCTTATGCGTGCTTATTGTGCGGAAGATCAATCTGGCTTGCAAGATGCAATGTGCTGAGAACGCTACAAATAGTGATGCAGGCGACCAGACTTAGGCTAGCTGATTGCAAGACTAAGTTATGTTAGCTTGTGAGAGATTAATTAAGGAGTGCCAATAGCTATGAATATGCAACGCTTCTCTGAACTCAGCGGATTATCCCCACATACGCTTCGTTACTATGAAAAAATCGGTTTATTAAAACACATTCAGCGAAATAGTAGTGGCCATCGAGTATATAGCAGCAAAGATTTAACTTGGGTTGAGTTTATTGTCCGTTTGAAAGAGACCGCCATGCCGCTAGCCGATATTTTGCAATATGCCCGTTTGCGTGAACAGGGCAGTACTAGTTTAGCTGCGCGCCAAGCCTTGTTAGAAGCGCACCAGCAACAGCTTAAGCAACACATCGAGCAACAACGTACCCATCTACAGGCGCTGCAGCACAAGATTCATTTATATCAGCAGCAAAAAGTGACTTGACTTAGAGTTAACTCTAAGTTGTAGCCTAGGCTTGTGACTTAACTCAAGGAGCAAGCAGTAATGGCACAATCACGTTTTGAACTAGGCTTACAACAACTCAATAAAATAGATGGACAGGCGGGGCAACAGGTCATCGACAGCTTACAAGATATCTCGCCGGATTTAGCGCGTATGGTGATTGAGTTCCCCTTTGCCAATGTCTATCCCCGACCCGGTTTAGACTTAAAGGTGAGAGAATTAATTACCGTAGCCGCACTTACTGCAATGGCTAATTGTCAGCCGCAACTAAAGGTTCACTTACATGCGGCTTTAAATGTGGGTTGTTCTGAACAAGAAATAAAAGAAGTGATTATACAGATGGCGGTTTACGCGGGTTTTCCGGCGGCACTTAACGCCATGTTTGCGTTTAAGGAAGTGTTACAAACGCAAGATTAATCAAAGACTGGCCGCTTCAGTGTGATAGAAGCGGCCAAGCGACTAATTCATGCTGGCGATAAACTTATCAGACTCGGCAATGGCGCGGCTCATTTGTCTAATTAGCTCCGCTACGTCTTGTTCTAGGCGGGAAAACTCTTTACCCACTGCACCAATGGCGCGGGCATTGAGGTTGTGCTTTAGGTACAGTTGATTATCGTTGAGCCGACTTAATACCGGCTGCATTTGCGACTCGGCTTGGCGCATGGCGGCTAGCATGTTGCTATAACGTTGTCGGGTGGTGTCGAGCTGCTGGCGACTTTCGGCTTTTAAGCTGGCCGATTGGTATTGATCTAGCTCTTCTCGCCATTCGGCAAACAGTGCTTGGGCAACGCTATCGACTTCTTCAATGCGCTCGCTAACTTGTTCCGCGGCAGCTTTGGCATCAAGGTATTGTTCGTTGGTTTCGTCATAAACGGCTTCTAAGTCGCCGCCATCAAAATTGGTGAGGCTTTTTAAATGCTCTAAAGCGGAGCTAAATTGTTGCTGCGCTTCTTGCTGGCTTTGCTGAGTATCTTCGATACGGTCAACTAAAATTTCCCGCTTGTGATAGCCGACTTTTTCCATTGCCGAGTAATAAGTTGATTCACAGCCGGCTAGGCTAAGAATCACCAATAAAGCACCGATTAATTTCATCGTATCCCTCCTGGAACAAAACGTGCCGCGTCTACAATAGACCAAATATGAACGATCACCGAAATCACCGGTGGAATGATTAACCACCAAAGCGCATAACCTGCCGCCGTGATAAGAAAAAACAGCGCAGCAGATAAGATCCGCCCTTGTACTAATTGGCCTAGCCCTGGAATGAAAAAACTACAGATTGCCGCTAGTACGTTACCTGTAGAGCCTTGCTCAGACATCTGTTTAGCCTCGTTGTTGAATATTATTTTTGCCTTATGTTGCCAGACTCCGACGAGCTAAGCGAGTAGAACTGTCGGCTTTTTGTGCGCTGTAGCCTAAGCACTGCTTTGTTGTTGAACGCGTCTCTATGTTTGATTGCTATCCCCCCTTGGCTTGGTGATAATAGACTGGTTGTAAGCGCAGATGCGTTCCCACTAGCGGCACTAACTAACGGATATTGAATGAAATTTCTCCATACTTCAGATTGGCACATTGGCCGCCAACTGCATAATCACTCTTTGCTTGAAGATCAGCGCGTGGTGCTTGGCCAAATTGTCGATTTAGCCAAGCAGCATCAGGTGGATGCGGTGGTGGTGGCAGGAGATATTTTCGACCGTTCGGTTCCGCCCAGCCACGCGATTGAGTTATTGGATGAGATCCTCAGTAGGTTGGTCGAGCACTTGGCTATTCCGGTGATTATGATTGCCGGTAACCATGATGGTGCCCAGCGTTTGGCCTTTGCTTCCAAGCACATGCAGCAAAGCGGGCTATATATTGTGGGGCCTTTAACCAACCCGCCACAAGCAGTAGTGATTAGATCCAAGCAAGGTGATGATGCGGTGTTTTATCCGCTGCCTTACGCAGAGCCCGCCTTAGTGAGAGAACTATATGGTTTTGAACTAACTAGCCATCAACAAGCCATGCAAGTCTTGCTTGAGCAGGTGGCGGCACATGATAGCCAAGGGATGAGTAAGGTGGTGGTGGCCCATTGCTTTTTGGATGGCGGTGATGAGTCAGATTCGGAGCGCCCCTTATCCATTGGCGGCGCCGATAAAATCTCTCCTAGTTTGTTTAGTGAGTTTAGTTACACTGCGCTTGGCCACTTACATGGGCCGCAATATAAAGGACAACCACATATTCGCTACTCGGGTTCACCCTTAAAATATTCATTTAGCGAGCAACACCAAGCTAAGTCAGTGAGTTTAGTCACGATAACGCAGGGCAAGGCCGAATTTGAATTACTGCCTTTAACTCCGCTGCGAGACGTACGGGTCATAGAGGGCTATTTAGATGAACTATTGCAAGCTGAGTTAGATGAGCAAGCGCGGCAAGATTATCTGATGGTACGGCTGTTGGATAAGTCGGCGATACTCGATGCAATGGGTAAGCTGCGCGAGGTTTATCCCAATGTACTGCATTTAGAGCGCACGGGGTTGATGGCCAATAAACAACAATTGGAGCTGAATCGCCAGCATATGAGCCGCGATGAATTTGATATGTTCAGCGATTTTTTCTCGCAGGTGAGTGGTAAAGACTTGTCCGATGAACAGCGAGAAGTACTGCTACAAACCATTTCTCAATTACACGAGAGAGTATACTAATGCGTCCCTTGCGTTTAAGTTTGTCGGCCTTTGGGCCTTTTGCCGAACAGGAGTCTGTTGATTTTAGCTTGCTAGGGCGTAACCCCTTATTTTTGCTAAATGGCCCCACTGGTGCGGGTAAAACCACCTTATTGGATGCGATCTGTTTTGCTCTATATGGCAAAACCACTGGTGATGAACGAGAAGGCGCACAAATGCGCTGTGATTTAGCCGAGCCTTCGCGTTTAACCGAAGTGATTTTTGAGTTTGAGCTGGGTCAGCAACGTTACCGTATTCGTCGTGTACCAGAACAGGCTCGCTTAAAGAAATCCGGAGACGGATACACTCAGCAGAAGCCTGAAGCACAGTTAGTTCAAATTGCCCCCAACGGTGATGAAAGTGTGATGGTTGCCTCCAAGGTCTCTGAAGCGACCAGTGAAATTGAGTGTTTAACTGGCTTAGATGCTGATCAATTTCGTCAAGTGATGGTATTGCCACAAGGTAAATTTCGCCAACTGTTAATGGCCGACTCTAAAGAGCGAGAGAAGATCTTTAGTCAACTGTTTCAAACCCATATCTATCGACGCATTGAAGACAGTTTAAAAGTCCAAGCTGACGAAATTAGAGCGGCGGTATTGGAGCAAAAAAATATTCGTACCGGCATTTTACACAGTGCCAACTTGCAGGAAGGACAAGCGCTAGAGCTGGAACTCGCCGATTTAGCGCCTGCGGTAAGCCAAGCTTTAACGGCCAAGCAGCAAGCTGAGCAAGCCTATCAACAGGCGAGTCAGGCTCTAGATGCTGCTAAAGTGGTGCAGGCCGATCTCACCGAGCTGGCTAAGCTTAACCAAGAACTGAGCGAGCTGGATAAACAGCAAAAGCAGGTTGAGCAACAACAGCAGCAATTACAAGCTGGCAAAGCTGCACAGGCTTTGAAGCCACTGGATGATCTTAAAATTCAACGCTTTGAAGAAGCCAAACAGGCTAGTCTTCAGCAAACTCAGTGCGAGTCACAGTTACATCAAGCTCACCAAGAGCTAGCTAAAGCCGAGCAGCAATACGCCTTATTAGCAGAAAAGGAACAGCAGCTTAACGATGTTCGCCAGCAATTAAGCCTGTTGCGTACTTATAAACCGCTACTTGAGAAAGTGGCTCAGTTAAGCGAGCAGGTCAGCACAGAGCAGCAAAAACTAGCTGAGCAGAGCGAGCAGGGGCAACAGCTCAAACAACAGATGCAGGCCTTACAGCAACAAAAAACACGACTCAGCCAGCAACAAGCTGAATTGCGCGAGCTGGCCGAGACTCAAGCCGATAAGCAAAAAAAGCTTAGTGAGCTAGAGCAGGTATTGGGGCTAGCGCAAGAGCTGGCAGCCTTAAAACAACAGCAGAACCAAGACCAACAAGCCTTGGCTGAATCGGCTGAGCAGGGCAAACGTTTAGCCGAACATTATCAAGCGGCGCAGTTGCAGGCTAATCGAATTCAGTTGGCTTGGCATCAGGGTCAAGCGGCGCTGATGGCGCAGCGCTTAAATGTAGGAGAGGCGTGCCCAGTATGTGGCAGTTTGAACCATCCTCAACCAGCGCATAGCTCCCAAGCGGTACCGAGCGAGCAAGAGCTTGAACAGGCGCGAAACTCAGAGCAGGCCGCGCGCGATAAATTGAGCCAAGCACGCCAAGACTACAAGGTGCTTAAGGATAAACAACAAGAGCGCAGCCAACAGCAGCAACAGTTAGAGACGCGATTAGCTGAGCAGGCTAGTTTGTCGCCCAGCCAGCTCAGTGAGCAGTTAGAGCAAGCAAAATTGGCGTTGCAGCTGGCCCAGCAAGCACAGCAGCAACTTAAACAAGTGCAGCAACAGCTTGAAGCGCTGGCGCAGCAAGAGCAGGAGGCTTTACAACGCATTGAACAAGCCAGAGAGCACTACCAAATGCAGCGTAGCCAACTAGATCTATTTCAAGGGCAGCTGGAACAGGCTAAGCAGCAGTTACCGCAGCAATACACTGAGCTGACCTTATTGCAGCAGGCCATCGATTTACAAGCGAACAAGTGTGAGCACTTAGAGAAAGCCATCAAACAAACTCAGCAAGATTATGCTTTATGCCGAGAGCAAGTTAGTGCCAAGCAATCGGCATTTGATGCGGCTAAACAGAGCTTAAAACTTGCCCAACAAGCCTTGAGCCAAGCGCAAACCTCCTTTAAACAACAGTTGGAAGACTCCAGCTTCGCCAGTGAAATTGCTTACAATGAAGCGCTTATGACGCAAGCGGAAATGAGTGAACTGCAGCAGTTCTTAGATGACTACGCCGCCCGTACAACTAAGCTCAAGGTGCAAGCTGAGCAACTTGAAAGGAAATTGAAAGACAAAGCGACGCCAGATTTATCTGCCTTACAGCAAACGTTGGAGCAAGCGAAAACTGAGCGTGAGCGCTTAGAGTTGCAGTGGAATACTGCCAATAATCGTTTAACCAATCTGCAAGACATTCAGCAAAAATTGCAACAAGCCGAATTGTTAGATCAGCGCTTGCAACAACAATATCAAGTGATTGGCACCTTAGCCGATGTGGCCAATGGTAGAACCGGCAATAAAATTAGCCTGCAACGTTTTGTATTAAGCGTATTGCTTGATGATGTGTTATTACAGGCCAGCGAACGCCTACAGATAATGAGTAAAGGCCGTTATCAATTGTTGCGCAAAGAGCAGCGGGCTAAAGGCAATAAGGCATCGGGCTTAGAGCTGGAAGTGGAAGACAGTTACACCTCTAAGGTTCGCTCTGTTGCTACTTTAAGTGGTGGCGAAAGCTTTATGGCGGCCTTGGCTATGGCCTTGGGTTTATCTGATGTGGTTCAGGCGTACGCCGGGGGCATTAAGTTGGATACGCTATTTATTGATGAGGGCTTTGGTAGCCTAGATCAAGAGTCTTTGGATTTAGCCATTCGTACCTTAATCGACTTGCAAAGCGCTGGTCGCATGGTGGGTATAATTTCCCATGTATCGGAAATGAAAGAACAAATTGCTAGTCGGATTGATGTAATAAAGCAGGCGGATGGAAGCCATATTCGGCTGGTATTACCTTAAGTCGCTTTACCCGCAAATTCAGCGCAGTTTGAGTCGTGGTGAGATAAGCACTAAAACAGCACCTGCCCCGCTGGGCAGGTGTTTAGCAAGGCAATTAAATTTTGTAAGTAATTGAGAAGTAGTGGCCAAAGCCGGTGGTTTCTTGAAGTGGACCACCTGGGTAGGCGGCAAAACCATCGCGCATGCCATAAGTATCATAGAAGTATTTTAAACCATAACCTGCAGCAAAACGGTCTGAATGCCAGTAAATACCATGATAGGTTTGTCCACCTGAGGTTGTGCGGTTAGCTTGATCGGAGTAGCCATTGGCGGCAAACATGTGATCCCAGTAGCCTTGGTAAGAAATGAAGCTGCCGTTGTCTAAGAAGTAGAACGGTTTAAACCAGTTGGCTGAAAATTGAAAACCGTTAAATGAGCCTTCGTCTTCGTTACCAAAGTTTTTTACGCTGTAGCGAGAGTAGAGGTTCATTCCTACTTTACCAAACCAAGGCACAGCCACGTCGGCACCCAAACCTATGAAGTGTTCTTGTTGTTGTTGGCCAAAGTTATTGAGGTTGGCAATGTAGAGTTCTTGCACCGGACCAAAGGATAAATCTTTACCAGTAACGGCATCTAACGAAAGGCGAGGCGCAAATTTCATGAACATGCCGCCGGTGTCGTGTTTAGTGCTGCTTTCACTGTTGGTAATGTCAAAGGCATCAACATAGCCGTAGAAATCAAAATAGCCTGAACGTCCACCAAATTCGAATTCTAGGTAAGTGTCTTTATACCCTTGGTCGACGTCATGTGGTTTTTGATCGATGGTATGCATTAAGTTAAGTTGCATCCAGTGAAAATCATTAGCGTGTACGTCGTCGCCAATTTCGGCAGCATTGCTGGTTAATGATGTTGCCGCAATGAGTGCCGCGCCCGCTAGAGCAAGTTTGTTCATTGGTAGTTCCTTGTTCACTTAAAAGTGAATTGCCGTGGTGTGCATGGTGAGTTCGGCGGGCATTCTATAGTGCGCAGTGTTAGTAGATCAGCTTTTACTTCTAATTTTATGGGTGTTTTTTGAACAAATAAACAATGTTAACCTGATGTGTTGAGTTGCTTTGGCTTAAAATGTTGCTTATGTGGTTGTTTTTAGAAATAAAGTTTGGGTTTTGTGAGTTTTATGAATTATTGTTTTAATTTGTCTTGAGGGTCAGGCTGCTGGGCCAATTTGTTTTTGTAGTCTTCAGTGACTATCGCTAGTGCTTGTAAGGCTAGCTCGGGGGCAATTTGGTTCTCTTCAAGTAATTGAATGAGGTCAACGGCGAGTTGAATATGCTTAGGGGCGGTTTCAATAGACATGGTTTTCTCGTAACGGAAGAACTAACACCTGTATGAATTGGTCATACAGGTGCTTAAGATTATTGTTGTTGGATTGTCCAGATTTGGAATTGCTTGCGTGTTGCTTTGTCTGCACGTTGATACCAAAACTGTAGCATTTGCAATTCAGTATTATCATCGGCATTAATAACAACAGTTTCGGCAGCCGGGCTTACTGCACTCGCGGTGCTGGCTACTGCAACGGTGCTAGCGGCTATGGCTGCTGTATTGTTCGCTTTGTTTGGCTTATTTTTAGGCTTGGTGGCAGCAGGCACTGCTGCGCTGGCTTGTTGCTGAACGGCGGGGGCTTTTTCCGCTTGTTGAGCTTCTAACTCGGCTATTTCGTTTAGGTAGTTTCTTGAGAGTTGCATACCGGGTTGGAAGGGAAGTAGGTAAAAACTCGCTTCAACACTGGTTCCTTTTTTGTCGACCAAAGTAAACTGTGGATCTTCGGCATAACGTCGAGCTTGTCTCGCACTACGTGGTTTTTTCGCTTCTAAGACGATATCTTGACCATTCTTAACATTTAAGTTAATCACTATAGGTTCAGATTTTATTATTTCTGAGCTGCTATTTGAGCCAAGAGTATCGGTGTAACGCACTACAACTTGATGTTCGCCTGCAGTGAGTTCGGTTTGATTTTTATTTAAAGAGAGCATTCCCGTTGATTGCTTATCAAGGTACATGATTTCGTAAAAAACAGGTGTAGAGAAGCTACTAGCAAAAGCTTGCAAGCTGCTAAGGCAAGCAAAAGTTAAAAATAAAGTCTTACCAAAGAATCGCATGTATTACTCCTTAAAAGCGTGATTCTATCTGACGAAGTTTCTGTTCTAATTTCCATGTTGTTTTTTGACACTCACCTAAACGTTTCTTTAAGCTGAGGATCTCTGCGCTTAGTCTAGCAGTATCTGTCTTGTTATTACTACGATTTAGTAGTTGGTTTTTTTCTGCGATTTTTTGCTGTAACTGTTGTTCAAAATGCTGCTGCTGAGCCAGTTTTTGCTGAAGTTCTGAGCGGTCTCCGGCTTTCATGACCTGGTCTAATCGACGTTGCCAGTTTTGGATGCGTTGTTGCTGGGGTTGACTTTGCTGTTGCTGCTGTCGGCTAAGTTGGGAAATTTTGGCTTGCAGCATGGCGAATTTACCCACAAAACGGTCGCAATAAAGCTTTAACAAATCCATATCTTTGGTTTTTTGGCTGAGCCGGTCGATGCGCTGTAAATCTTGCTCAAGCTCGCTGACGTAGTCGACAAACAAATCACTTCTGCAACTGAAACGTTCATCTAATACCGCCGTTTTGGCGTAGGCACTTCGCTCGCCTTGTAAGTCACGGTGCTCAGCTTGCTGTTTTAATTGTTGCAGCTTAGCTGTTAAGTTGGCGAGCTCTAACTGAACCATGCTTGCCACGCGAGTTTTGCTGCAATCACCATGACCACGGTAATGAATACCGGGCGAATAAATTTAGCACCAAAGCGAATCGCCGAGTGCGCGCCAATTACTGCGCCTAGCATGATGCTTACGCCCATGGTTAAGCCTATCGCCCAGTTAACATGACCTAAATAAACAAAAGTGATGAAGGACACAAAGTTACTGGTGAAATTCATCGCTTTTGCTAGGCCAGATGAGAGCAAGATGTTCATCTTATAGAGGGCCATCGATGACACCGTCCAAAATGCCCCGGTACCGGGTCCGGCTACGCCATCATAAAAACCTAAACCAAGCCCTTGGCTGAGCATCTGTTTGGTCAGTTTAGGACTGGGTTGCGGCAGAACCGCGTGGCCATCAGCCTGTTTACGATTAACAATGGTATAAACAGCAGTCGCCATAATCACCAAAGGCAACAATTTTTCTAACCACTCGGTACTAATAATGTCGACAATGACGGTGCCAAACAACGCGCCAATGGCGGTAGCCACAAAACTCCAAAGCCAAAAAACGGGATTAAATAGTTGCTTGCGATAAAAAGTCCACGCGGCTGTACTGGAACCAAAGCTGGCGGCCAATTTATTGGTGCCTAAAGCAATATGAGGAGGTAAGCCAATACTTAATAAGGCCGGAATGGTGAGCAAGCCCCCTCCGCCGGCGATAGCATCAATAAACCCGGCGGTAAAACCGATGCCGACGATGAGGATTAAAATTGAAGGGTCCAAGCCCAGTTCCAACAACATTAATGGTCACTTCTTTTAAAGGGAGGTAATGCAGCCAAAAGTTGACTGCCGTAACGGCGTGTAGTGAGCCGACTATCAAGCAGCACGATTCTACCTGAATCGCTTTCTTTTCTCATTAGTCTTCCACAGCTCTGCACCAGTTTTCTACTGGCACTGGGCAAAGTGAGTAACATGAAGGGATTTTGCTTGCGGCTTTCTAATAATTCGGCATGGCTGGCCATCACTGGTTCGGTGGGAACAGCAAAGGGAAGGCGAGCGATTAACAAATCGGTGAGTAAGTCACCGGGTAGGTCGATGCCTTCGCTAAAGCCCATAGTGGCCAAAATAATACTGGTTTCGCCTTTTGCTCGGCAATCTCGGTGCTTTGCCAGCAGTTGTTGATTACTTAACTGGCCTTGTACCCAAAGATTGCTAAGTTGTCGCTGTTGTAGTAACTCGGCTACCTTATCGACCAAACGATAGGAGTTGCATAATACTAAAATGCCTCCCTGATGAGTTTGAGCCTTAAGAATGTAGTCGACTACATTATTAGTAAACTCCGGATGGTCGGGTTCGGCAATGGTCTTAGGCACCGTTAACAAGACATTGTTATAGTCGAAAGGTGAGGGTAGCTTGATTAATTGTTGGCTGGACAAATTAGCTAGGCCAATTTGATTAAGATAATAACTAAATTGGCCTAAGGCACTCAAAGTGGCAGAAACGGCAATAACCGCAAAGGCGTCCTGCCATAGTAGGTGCTGCAATATGCCGCCAATTTCGATGGGGGAACTACACAAGTGAATATCTTTATCACTTTTATGAAACCAATAAGCATAGACTTTTTGGTTGGCTTCATTGGCGTAACTATAAAGCGTATCTAACCAGGATTCGGCCAAACTTTGTAAAACACTAAGCTTGCTGAGGAGCGCTTCTGCCTGCGCAGATTTCATTTGCCCATTGCTCGCCGCCTCTTGAATCAGACTGGCATAAGTTTGTAAACAATTGGCGAGTTTATTGGCTTCTTTATAGTAATTACTTGCCAGATTGATAATGGCTTGGGGAATCTGAGCTAAAGGAAAGCGCCAATACTGCTGTTCGAAGTTGTGCTGCTGGCTGATGGCAATATCATTGAGTTTGTTGAAGCAGCGAGTCAACTCGGCGCAGGACTCTCTTAGTTTTATACTGCTTGCTGCGGTGCTACTGCTACTTAATAACTTGGCTATGTCTTTATCTAGTTGCTTGATATTTTCCAGTTCTTTCAAGGCTTGTTTTAAGCTCAGATCTTGGGCGCTGGCGTCACGTGCTATCTCAGGAAATTGATGCGCCTCATCCAACACGTAAATGCAATCTTCGGCAGGGGGCAGAATATGGCCGCTACCGGCTTTAAGATCGGCCAGTAATAGACTGTGGTTGGCTACAATCACGTCTGCTTGCTTGAGACCTTTTCTGGCTTTATGGAAAGGACAGCTTCTATGACGGGCTGACTGAACAGAGCAACTTAAGCCATCTACCACAATATGCTGCCAGACTTGCCAAGGGATCTGGCTTGGCCAATGATCCCTATCGCCGTCCCACTTACCCTGCTGTAGAGCTATCGCCATACGCTGAACTAGCTGTTGTTGTTTGGCGTTAAGCGTTAACGGGGCAGAGCTTGCTGCGGCTAGCTTGTGCGCGCAACAGTACCGCTGACGCCCTTTGGCTAAGCAAAATGAAAACTCGCCGTGAGCGGCTCGATGAACTAAGGGTAAATCACTTTCTATTAGTTGTTGTTGTAAGGCGACGGTGGCGGTGGATATCACTACCTTTTTGTTACGCGCTTTGGCTAAGGGGATAGCAGCGAGTAAATAAGCCAGTGACTTTCCGGTGCCGGTTCCGGCTTCGGCTAACAAAATGCGTTGCTGGCGGTTAATGTTTCCAGCGATTGTTTTGGCAATGTGAGCAATTAAAGTACTTTGTGCAGCTCTACGTATAAAATGGGGATTTTGTTCCTGAAGCGTCTTGTACCACTGGCGAATTATCTGTTTGTTTTTTTCCGTTAACATAATTTCCTCTGTAATGTTAACCACTTAGCTTGGCGTATTATTGTTTAGTTGGCGCGTAGCTAAGTTGCAGAGCAACATAAAACGCTGTGTTAAAGTCAAAAAAAACGCTTAAATGCTATTAGATAGAGATCACGTTTTTTCTAGTTAAGCCTTCGTTTATCGTGCCTAGCACTAGTTTATCTTCTTTAAAAGCACGTATATACAGGGTTTTACATGATTTTATAAAAGTTCAATTTTTTATTGCAAAAAAATTTAAGCTTGCTAATGTATTGAACGTGCAGTGAGAAATCACTGTCACACAGGGAATTTAAGGAACAAGTGTTTAATTGCTAAGAAGGCACAGGAAAATGAAAAAAACAATTCTAGCGGTAGCAATACCAGCTCTATTCGCAGCATCTGCACAAGCTGCTAATGTTTATGACGCTGATGGCGTTTCTGCTGATGTATACGGTCGTATGCAGTTCGATATCTCTGATGACGGTACAGATACCAATGGTGAAGGTTCTGCGCGTATGGGCTTTAAGTTAAGCTCAGTAATCGGTGACGGTGTTTCTGCTATCGCTAAAGGTGAATGGCAAATCGCTGGCGAAAATTCAGATGATAGCGAATTTACTGCCCGTCATTTGTATGCTGGTTTTGATTTTGACGATGCTGGTTCTGTTGTATTCGGTCAATCTGATACTGCATTCTACTACGCCGTTGCACCTACAGATATCTTCAATACTTACGGCTATGAAGCATTCACATTAATTGAAGATGGTCGTCAAGAAGGCCAAATCATGTACGCTGGTGAGTTCGGTGGTTTTGTACTTAACGCCTCTTACCAGTTTAAAGACGATAGCTTTCAACTAAGTGCTGGTAATCCTGATGCTGGTTTCCCAGGCGTTGATACAGGTTATGCTTTAGATAACTCTTACGCGGCTACTATTGGTTACAACTTTGATTTCGGCTTCGGCATCTACGGTGGTTACCACGTTGAAGATTTTGCTGTTGGTGAAAAGAAAAACTTAGCGCTGTCGGCTAGTTACTCTTGGGAAGATCTTTACGTTGCTGCTGTATATGTTAAATCTGACTTAGATGACATCGTAATTGGTGCTTTTGAGCCATCTGAGCTTACTGGTTATGACATCGTATTATCTTATGGTTTCGCTGATGCAGCTACTTTCTACACTGGTTATGCTGCTCAAGAAGCCGAAGGTAAAGTTAATGGCGCTAACGCTAAAGCTGACACTGCAGACGCATTCAAACTTGGCCTTCAGTACGACTTTAACAGCAACATGAAAGCATGGGCTGAATACAAAGTTGACGGTCTAGAAGGTGCTGACGATCAATGGACTCTTGCTGTTCAATACAACTTCTAAGTTGATTGAATCACACGTTTATTGGAACGTGATATCTTTTAAAGCTCGCTAAGGCGAGCTTTTTTATGTCTAGTACTTAGTCTTTTATCCTTGTTTTTTGTCAGTAAACACGTCTAAGTAGTTACTACTTTCATTTCTTTAATCTTTATCTAGGTTGCTTCCTTCATCGGCTAACTATTATTGGGCTATGAATATATCTTTTTTGTTCTTTAAAAGATAAAAAAAATGTATTCCTGTTAATTTATATTATAAAAAATTATAAAAGTTCAGTTTTGCCACATAAAAATATTGATTATGTTAGGGTTTTAAGCAAATATGCGTCCGTGATATGGACTTCGCTGCTCAGGGATACCACTCCACGGATGTATGGGTGGGTCATGGAAGAGATGAATGATTAATCTTGATATAGGCAGTGGAACTTTGAAAAAAACAATATTAGCAATTGCAATCCCAGCATTATTCGCAACCGGTACGACCCAAGCATTGGAAATCTACAATGATGGTGAAAATGCCTTCTCTGTAGGCGGACGTATTCACCTAATGGTGGAATCAGCCAATAACGATGGCGAGCGTGACCTTCGTTCAGAAGATAACTCTTCACGTATTAACTTAAACTTTTCTCGTGTATTAACTGAAGATCTAGTTGCTCGTGCAACCCTAGAGTACGGCCTAGTTAATTCAAATGGTAACAGTGATTCTCCATTCTTCAACCGTTTAGGTTTTGTGGCTTTTGATCATGCGGATTACGGTTCATTCTCTTACGGTAAGCAATGGTCTACTTACTACACTGTTACTGGTGTAACCGACGTATTTTGGGCTTACGGCGGCAGTGCAATGGGCGTCTATGATAATGGTGATAAAGTAGGTACCGCTCGCGCCAATGATGCATTGCAATATAATGGTAGCTTCAATAACGTTAATATTAGCGCGCAATATCAATTTGCTGATGAAGATGAAGGTCGTGATTACAGCTACTCTGGTGCCCTATCATACGATTTTGATTTCGGTTTAAATATTGGTGCAACTTATCATCAAATGAAGCGCACCGAAGACGAAAAATTGGCCGTTGAAAATGATGGCGATGCTAAGTTGACAGCATTGGCAGCTAGCTACGTTCAAGGCCCTATCTATACTGCGGTTACTTACGGTGAATTTAAAAACCAAGTACAGTTTGATGGCGCGACTGGTGTTTCTGACAAAGCTATCGGCCACGAAGGTATTTTTGCTTACACCTTAGATATGGGTCTACAGCTTTATACTGGTTGGAACTACCAAGAAGATAAGAACTCTGCAGCCGATCTTAAAACTGCACTAGTGGGTGCAATGTACGATTGGAATAACATCATCATGTACACTGAGTACCAAGATAAAACAACCAAATCTGTAGCTGGTGCGACAACAGACGACAACCGCCTAGCTGTTGGTATTCGTTACAATTTCTAAGCGCACAAACGCTAGTTTCAAACAGCTAAAACAAAGCGGGTCTATATGACCCGCTTTATTTACATTTATAAGCAGAAATATTTGTTCATTTTTGCTGGTTAAAACTGCTGCTCACTACCTTAAAGAGTTTATAGCTAGCACAACTAGCTAATAGCAATCTATGCCTTATTCTAAGCGGCTTTGTCATGCATTTATCTGAACACCTACTTATCCTAGTTGCTATTGTTTAGATTTCTTCGTGTTTATGCACCAATCCAAAGTCTGCAAGAACCGAATAGGCCGCAGGGATCATAAATAATACCAGTAAGGTTGAGGCGAAGATGCCAAACACAATCGAGATGACCAAAGGCTGAATAACTTGAGCTTGCAAGCTGGTTTCTGTCAGTAAGGGCAGTAAACCTGCTGCCGTGGTCATCGAGGTCAAAAACACCGCTCTGAAACGTTCACGGCTCGCCTTAACCACCGAGTCGTGAACACTGTCTCCTTCATCGACGTGATGGCGAATATATTGCACCAGCAAGATGGAATCGTTGACCACGATGCCCGCAAGGGAGACAAAGCCCATCATACTTGGCATGCTCAGTGAGTGGCCAAGCAATATGTGTCCCCAAACTACACCAATGAAGGCTAATGGTATTGCGAGCATTACCACTACCGGCTCCAGATAGCTGCGGAACTGATAGCTGAGTATCGCAAATACGCCGAACAAACCAAGTAGGAAGCCTTTGCCCATTGAGGTACCAGTTTCGGCTGCGTCCTTGGCTTCGCCTTCAAAATCGAAACGTAACCCTGGGTATTTCGCCATTAGTTTTGGCGCTTCATCGCGCTGGAACTGGGCGATGATAGCCGTTGAGTTAGCTTTGCTATTGTCGACATCACCAAACACGCTAATGGTTCTTAAACCATCAATACGCTGGATTCGAACATAGTTGCGCTGAAAATCTAAGGTCGCAATGGTTGCAAGTGGTATCTGGCTGCCATCTGGCATGATGATCGGGAAGTTGGCCAGTTGTTGTAGGTCTCCCGCTTGAACTTTATCGAGACGGACTTCAATCGAGATATTTTCTACGCCAACTTGAATTTCATCTGCGGTCTGACCAAAAAAGGCCGCACGTAACTGGTTAGCCACCAATTGACCGTTAATGCCATAAGTTTCCGCGCCGGGGCGAAGTTTGACTAGCACTTCCTCTTTGCCCATGCGCATATCGTCAAGCACGCCATGTACCCCATCGAATTCGTTTAGATACTGCTGAATATCAATTGAAGCGGCTTTGAGCGCTTCTAAATCATCATGTTTTGCACGGATTTCAATTGCGCGTCCACCTGGGCCCATGGTTGGTTGTTTAAAGACCAGTGAAATGGGATCGGCCAATTCACCTATGTCTTGGCGCCAAGCGGCGATGAAATCATCAATCACAGTGTTGCGACTCTCCGCACCGAGTAGATCAAGTCGAACGGTTGCGATATGTGGGCCCGACTCATTAGCATCAGCATTGGCGTTAAACTGACTGGTAATGTGCTCAATGAGTGGCACACCGTTTTCAACATTTTGCGTCCATTGTTTGTCTAGCTTTTGAGCAGACGCAACGATTTTGTCGACTACGGCCTCGGTTTGAGAAAGTGATGAACCCGGCGGTAGAATGATCCGCGCTTCTGCTATATCACCGTCTAGATCTGGGAAGGGTTGAAACTTGAGTAAGCCTCCAGCCAAGCTTGCCACTGAGATAAGAAGCAGAGCTAAAACACCGCCGAGGAAGGCGTAACGAAATTCCACCACTTTCTCTACTGCGTTGACTAAGGTGGTATTGCGAAAGTTCTCAAAACCATCGAGCAGTTTCTTTTTAAATTTTGCTGGTGGTTTTTCATTTTTCTCTTTATGCAGCGAATGCGATAAGTGATTGGGCAGAATAAGAAAAGCCTCAACTAAGCTGAGCGTTAGAACGAGAATCAGCACTTGTGGAACGGCTTTGAGCACAGCGCCCATTTCGCCTTGCAAAAACAGCAAGCTACCAAAAATGCACACGGTGGTAAGGAAAGAAGATACAACGCCGGGAAGCACCTTTTTCACCCCTTTTAGCACGGCGTTATCGACATCTTCGCCGCGATCAAGGTGAGCGGCGATGGACTCGGCAATAACAATGGCATCGTCCATCATAATCCCGATCGCCATCAGCAAGCCCACCAAAGACATAATGTTGATCGACAGTCCGAGCTGCGCCATCAGAAATAAGCCACCCAGAAAAGCGACCGGTAAGCCCGCAGCAACCCAGAATGAATAACGAAGGCTAAAGAACAGCCACATGGTGGCGAACACTAGCACGATACCTTGCCAGCCATTGCGAACCATCATGGTTAAACGGTCCCATAGTACCGATGAGAGATCATTGGTGAGCTCTAGGCTGACGCCATCTGGCGCTATCGCTTGTTGCTGTTCAACGAACTGGACGACGCGTTCCTTGATTCTAAGCGCATCATCTTCTTTGTTCTTACTGACTTTAAGAAGGGCAGAAGGGTGACCATCAAACAGCACTTTCTGCTCGTCTAATTCGAAGCGGTCGCTAATGGTTGCAATGTCTTTGAGTCGGATCTGTGAGCCATTTGGCCCAGAACCGACGACTATCGATTCAAGTTGCTGCGGTGTAATACGTCTTTCATCGAAGCGGATCAGAAAGTTTTTATCTGGTGTTTCAACATTACCACTTGGCAATTTAATATTCTGGCGGCCAATTTGAATGGCAATATCGCCGACACTCAAGCCTAATTGGCGCATCGCTTGAGCGTCTAATTCGACGCGAAACTGATGATCAGAAAATCCCGCCACATCAACCAGAGAAACATCATAGTCGAGCTTTAACGTTCGCTTAAGCTGTTCCGCGTAGGCTTTCAATTCTGGCCAGCTTGTGTCTGCGGTAATGGCCACGTCCACAACAGGTTCGTTCCAGTCTAGTTCCTGTACGATGGGAGATTCAATTTCTTGAGGAAAATCATTGATCGAATTGATTTGAGTTTGCACATCGACCAGCATTCGTCCGATGTCGGCTTTCTCGTTAAGTTTGAGAATTAGTCTTGCCGAGCCTTCAATGGCTTCACACCGGGTTTCTTCGATATTGGCGAGGCCATCAACAGCATCTTCCATGCGAACACAGATGCTCTCTTCTACTTCTTGTGGAGACGCACCGGGGTAGACGACGCCTGCCATTATGTAAGGAGGGTCGAATTCTGGGAAGGTTTCACGCTTGATGTTGGGAAGTGAAGTTATGCCCATTATTAGCAAGCTAAACATGAGTAGGTTTGCAGCTGTCGGGTGTTTAGAGAAGAATCGAATCATAGTGATGACTCCTCTTTGCCATCATCAGCTTCTTTCAACAACATACCGTTAATCGCTGGCAGCAGATCGTTAAGGATCAGTTTGTCACCTTGCTTCAATTGCCCATCGATGATCACTTGATTGTCGCGGCGATAGAGCACCGACACGGGCTTAATCTCCAGCTTATTGTCCTCACCCATGAGATAGATTTTATCTCCATGAAGTGCACGTTCAGGGATTACCCAGCTTGGATTTTGTTGCCCTTCGATAAAGGCTCTCACAAACATGCCGTTGACAAGTGGCGGCACCGAGCTTGGATTTAGATGTCGGTAATCTTGTTCGATTTCGAGAATCACGCCCGCAGTGGCTTG
>NZ_JBNKPP010000085.1:0-13290 GCF_050295395.1 Agarivorans sp. | reverse complement strand
TGATGCGAGCATCCAGCTCTAAAGCGGCTTGGTAATTACCGCAAGGGTTTTGTTTCAGCCAACTGGGAATGTGGTCTACGTAGAATTCGCAACGCCATTGGTTCAGCTTGGCTAGTGCCGCTAAAGAGTATAATGAATTGGCTTGAGCGGAGCCGCTACCCACTAAGGTGTGGATGCCTGCTGGCGGCTGCTTTAAAAAATGGTAAAACTTGCGCGCTTTGTTGCCAGAAAATTGCGGATGAAGTAAATCATCGCGTTTAACGAACAGTGAGTGTCCTTGAAATTGCACGGATTGTACGGGAGAAGTGGTAAACAAACGCTTAACCGTAAACACGAAATCAATGGCCGTTAGTTTACGTTGCACTGCGAGCTCTGCAAAGCAAAACTTATGCTCAATAAGCCTCACTCAACCCACTAGCTTAAAAGCGTTTTATGACACCGCTATGGCAATTTTGCGTAAGCCTAAAGATCCTTTTATGGCTTTGGTGATCATCATCTTCTGGTCGCTAGCCCAGTATTGGCGCGACTAGTTGGGCATAATGTGGATGAGCCGACTCACGGTACAAACAAAAATAGAAGCCTACATTGAATTTTATTGCCTCGTTAAGAGTTACAACTGTCAATGATAGCTTCAACAAGATATTACTCTGAATTACCGAGAATTATCCAAACAGCTTTTCCCACAAAAACAGTGCACAAAGCTGTGGATAAAATTCGCTAGGCTTTAAGCTATATGGCTTACAGCGGATCGGGTTTTAGCGTCAATATTGTCTCTCAAAATTAGTAAAAAATTCTTTTTTGTGCTTACTTCGTCAAGGGGCGTTGACATTTTTACGCAAGTTAAAATTAATACAATAATAGAACGTTTTCTGTTCCTCGCTGTTGCTTTAAACAGCGCAAAAGTGACAGTCAGATTTGGCCTATTGAGTTTGCGCTTGCCGATAACTGTCTAATTTTTTTGCGATACTTTTGGGCCGTCGTTTACCCGTAAATTGACAAAAAACGGGTCTTTTTGTTTGTTAAAAAACGGTGATGGGAGATCTGTGTTGGCATTTGGGTAAAGTTGCAATCAGCTAAGTGTTTATCTCTATAGGTGATTATTGAGAAAACTCACAATGGCAAAATGTTCTATTTTATTGAATCTTTGGTTGCGTGCTTTGGGTAAATGTTAATAACTTGAAGCTTTGTGAATAACTTTAGTGAAAAGTCCCCGCTGTAGAGCACTTAGTCTGCCATTTATGAGCTTGGTTTTGCGGAGGGATTAAGCGCTTAATTCGAGTTTTTAAGATAGCACTTTCTATTACCTTAAACGCTGGGGTAGAGTGGGGGTTTACGGAGGGCTAATGAAACAAGTCGATCAATTATGGGCCGAAGGCTTAAATAAACAACAGATATATCAACATGCGGAGCAACAGCAGTGGAATTTGCGTAAGGTAACCAAGGCGTTGGCCGCGATACCCGAAACCAAAGCGCTGCAGACTAATGCTAAATTGAAGGCGTTCTTACTCGCCTTATTGCAGTTGTTAGTGCTCAGTAAATGGGGCTTTGGTTTAATGTTGGCTGAGCAGATAGATAGCAATTTGCTCATAAGCTTGCTGCTACCTAGTCTACTGCCCTTACTGATTATGCTGATGATCTACAAAAACAAAGTGAATGGTTATCTCTTGTTGATGGTATTTGCTGGTTATTCTCTCTACCAAGGTTTGCCTTATATGTTTTACCTTGAAGGCTTGGTTAATTTGGCGGTGAGTTCACTGTTACTCGCCTTGGGCTGTTACTTAAAGAAACGTTTATTCCCTTTTCAGAATTTATTTCACAATGCCATTTCTCATCGAGGACACTATATTTTTCAGAAGGTAGAGAGCGAAGCATCAAAGGATCAATGACCGCCCATGACTGTTAAATCTTTGGAGTTGCTGGTTCCGCCGCCATTATGGTTATTGTTGTGCGCCATAGTGGCCTACGGCCTAGCCAAGCTACACGGCTTGTTAGGCTTAACTTTATTGCCACCAGCCATTTTGCTGCTACGTTGGCCTTTGTTATTGGTGGCGGGGTTTATTGCGCTGCTGAGTTTGCTGGGTTTTATTCGAAAACACACTACCATTAACCCCCATCACCCTGAACGTAGCCAGCACCTTGTGGTGGGGGGCTTGTATCGTTTTAGCCGTAATCCAATGTATTTGAGCTTGTTAATGTTATTACTGGTTTGGTGCTTGCACTTGCAAAGCTATTTAGCGCTGCTGAGTTGTGGCTTGTTTATTTATTTGCTGACTCGGTTACAGATTAAACCAGAAGAAAGAGCGCTAGCGCAGCATTTTGGCGAGCGTTATTTGCAATATTGTCGTAGAACCCGCCGTTGGTTATAGCATTTTCTTCTTTTTATCGAAGGGCTTAAGCGAGTTTAGCTTGGCAATCTAGAGACTTGGAGTACACTGTCGATAGGTGCATTATGTGATCTGGATCTCCTTTTGTTTAAGTGAAAAGCTTTGCAGCCTTGCTGTTAAGCCACGGACTAGGGATAACTAGCACAGATTTTTTAGAGTAAGCTAAACATGGCTAATCCAATTTCACCGCGTAAAGCTTGGGTAAAGGGTTCTTTACCTCTCGCTGAGTATGCCGCTTCTTGTAATCAAGCCCAACTTCTGGCCTTGTCTCCACAATTACGTAAGCTTCGCCAAAATGGTGTTGATGCCATCGTTGTGCCGGTGCATTGGCGTTATCTTGCGCCATTTTGCGCCGAGCAGTTGGCTCAAGCCGAAAGTTGGGAGGCGCTTAAGCGTTTGTCGCAACATTTATTGGGACATGGCTTTAAGTTGCAATATCAGTTGTTTTTTTCTTCCGATACTCAACAAGGCGTGGAGCAGCGTCTCCCGGACTGGTTCTGGGGTTCTATGCTGGCGAAACTACCTGCTAGCAAAACTGCCGATGCGATTAAGTATGTAAACCAATTTGGCCGAGACAATACCCAAAGTCCGAGTCTTTGGGCCGAGGCTAGCTTGCTAGAAATGTTTCGTGGTTGGATGGATAACTTTGCCCAGCAGATGCAGCCATTTGCCGCTAATTGTGATGTGGTTTTTCTGGGCTTAGGGCCCGATGGTGATGCCTGTTTGCCGTGGGGAGAACGCGATGGTCAGGCGATTTATCAAAGTTTTAGCCCAACGGCTCTAGCGGCTTTAGCTGCAGATATGGAACAACAATATGGCTCCAAACAAGCTTGGTTAAGCCTTTGGGAACTCACCGGAAAGCAGCCGTGGCCGCAGCAGTTAAGTGAAAAATTGGTAGAGTGTTATCAGCATAAAACTAGCTCAACCTGTTTTAAAGAGTTTAACCTGTGGTATGCGCAAAATTGGCAGCAGTTTGTTGGGCGCTTTCTGGCTAGTGCACAGGCCAGTTTTTCTAAGCATTGGGTGCACAGTAAGCTCGCGCTGAATATTCCGCTGCCGGGCTTGAGTGCTAGTGACCATCCTTGGTTGGCTTGTTTAACCGGCTTAAACCCTCAGCCGTGGTTAGAGCGCTCGCAACTATTAGACTATCAGTTAGCGCAGTTAAGTTATTGGAATAAGCAAGCGCAAAACCGCTTAATGGTAGTAGTGAGTGGCGCGGAATCTAGCCATGCATCACGGCAAAATCAAGCCTTGCTGAATGCCCTCAAAGAGTTGGCCATTCCTGCCTTAGTACAAAATGCTCAGCCGCAGGCGTTGGCAAATCACCCCGGTTGGGATCAACTGTATCATTCGGTATTACATGGCAGTGCGTTTCAGGGCTGGTTGTTTAATGATATGTCGCAGTTGAATGAGCAGTCTATTGTGCAGGGGCGTTTATCGCAGCTGAATAAGTTTAAATATCAGCACAGTGAGACGCGTCAGCTAGGTAAAAAGCAATTCCGTGTGATGGGGCCTCTACACCTTAAAGTGGCTAACCAAAAACAATTGCTAGAAGAAGAAAACTGGGTGCAATTTGAAGAGCAGTTACGTGAACTGCGCACCACTGGGGTAACGGCTATTTCTACCGACATTTGGTGGGGCTTGGTTGAAGGTGATAAACCCGGCAAGTTTGACTGGAGTTATTACGATCGTGTGGTGGCCTTATTAAAACGCTTAGGCCTGCAATGGGTGCCGATTTTGTCTTTCCATCAGGCGGGAGGCAACGTTAATGACGACTTCATGCAAGCGATTCCCTTATGGCTGTGGGGCCGACTGCTAGAAAGCCATGACCAATTAAACTCGGTGCAGGACCTGCAGTATGTATCAGAGACTGGTGACGCCTCTATGGAGTATGTGTCGCTGTGGGCCGATGAGTTTGTGATGCCCTATTACCAACGCTTTATGGAGGCCTTTAAGCAGCATTACATTAACAAAGCCAGCTTAATGGACGAAATTAACGTGAGTCTAGGTCCTGCGGGTGAGCTGCGTTATCCAAGTTACAATGCCCACGACTGGGGCAATTATCCCAACCGTGGTACTTTGCAATGTTACAGCCGCTTAGCCAAGCAAGATTGGTTGGCTTACTTAAAATCCAAGTTCCATAGCATTAGTACCTTAAATGCGAGTTTTGGTTTTACTTGGGATAACTTTGAACAGGCAGAAATTCCTGACGCTAACTGGTTGTTTAGCCATAAACGTTATATTCACAACGCTTGGGCGCGTGAGTTTTTAGGCTGGTATCACCAAGCCTTGGTGGCGCATGGACGGCGTATTTTTGAAAGCGCATTAGCGGTATTTGAAGATGAGGCCTTTGGCCAGGTTCCCATTGGTATCAAAATTCCTGGTATTCACTGGGTGGTGAGTGACCCTGAATTGCCGCGTGCTGCCGAGATTACCGCGGGGTTAATTGCGGTTCATCCCACTTTAAATAGCAGTAATCAACAGGAGTACTTAGGTTTGTTAAAAGGCCTATTACCGGAAGGTAAGCAGTCGCGAGCGGCCATCCACTTCACTTGCTTGGAAATGGTCAATAAAGATTACGAGGGCTACTCACGTGCTGCTGATTTGGTTGATTGGATGGCCGATGCCGCCGATGAATGCCAAGTGGCACTGATGGGAGAAAATGCGCTAGCCGGTGAACTTTACGGTGAGCAGGGATGGAAGCAGATGGCTAGGGCCTTAAACCGTTCGCCAGGTTACGACGGCTTAACCTTACTGCGCATGCAAAACTTCTTCGATGATGAGCCTACGCCTAGACGTGAATTGAAGAAACTGATTGACCGCATTTCATAATGCCAACCTCAAGTTAACACTAAAGCGCAGTGATTCACTGCGCTTTTTTTTGTGTCACTGTGCGCTGTTGGCATAAGGCCTGTCAGTGTTCCCATCGATGTTATTTTAATTATTATGGCGGTGATCGCGCTAGAGATAGATGATACCGGCTCGATGCGCATCGGTAAGAGGGTATTCAAGCATGTCTTGGTCATTCCGGGTATTGTCACGATTGTGCGCGCGGTAGTGTTAGGTTTTGTATTTGCTGGTTAGTCATTTAGCGTTTAGCCGAGGCGAAAATGCCCTTGCTGATGATGCAGCTAAGCATGCTTAACTCAAGGGCGGATTTTCTGGTGTAAGGGCGTGGCCGAATGCAGTGAATTATTTTAGTATTGAGCGCTATTTGTTAAAGAGTTGAAGGAAGAAGGAATGCGTTTAGTATCGTGGAATGTAAATGGGATCAGAGCGGTGATGAAGAAAGACTTTTTAGCCTCGCTTGAATCCATGCAAACCGATGTATTGTGTCTACAGGAAACGAAAGCGCAGGATGAGCAAGTGCTTGCTACTCTAGCAGAGTTAGACGGTTACCATATCTACAGTAATTCGGCTGAGAAAAAAGGTTACTCGGGCACTGCCATTTTAACCAAGCAGCAACCTCTAAATGTGGAATACGATATGGGCATTGCTGAACACGACCAAGAAGGCCGAGTGATTGCAGCGGAATATCCAGATTTTATTTTGGTGACGGTTTATACGCCCAATTCCGGCAGTGAACTTAAACGCTTGGATTACCGCCAGCAGTGGGATGCCGATTTTTTGACTTACTTAAAAGGCCTAGAACAGCGCAAGCCGGTATTGGTGTGTGGTGACTTAAACGTGGCTCATAAAGATATCGATTTAGCGCGCCCTAAACCCAACTACAATAAAAGTGCCGGTTACATGCAAGCCGAGATTGACGGCATCGACAATCTGACTAGCGCAGGCTTTGTTGATACCTTCCGCTTAAAAAAACAAGATCAGGTTAAATATAGCTGGTGGAGTTACCGAGCCGGTGCTCGCGGCCGTAACATAGGCTGGAGAATCGATTATTTCTTGGTAAGCGAAGCCTTTGCGGACAAGGTTAGCGATGCGGATATTTTAACTGACATTATGGGCTCTGATCACTGCCCGGTGCAGGTTGATTTAGCCTTATAATGATTGTTATTGGCAGTAATAAGTGGCGGCTAATAGCTTAACTGGTTGCTACTTATTACTGTTTAGGGTGATTCAAACAGCAGATACTTAAGCTAAACAAAATGAAAAGCATTCCCGATCCCAAGCATTACGACATTGTGCCGCCCGATATGCATTATCGTTATTTCGAGGCACTGCAAGCTCAGCCTTTTGAGCGGGATAACTGTGCATTTTCTTTGGTTAATGCTAGCTGGTTAGCCGATTGTTCGCTGCTGGCTTATTGCCATCCCGGCTTTGCCCGCATGGCCTATCGTTTAGCGGGTTTTGAGCAGTTTGAATTTTTTCAAGGTACTGGCACCGAGTGCATGGCCGCGGCTAATCAAGAGCTGTTAATTATTAGCTTTCGAGGCACTGAGCTGAAGTCTTTCTCTGCCTTACATGAGTTACGCAGCGACCTAAATATTCTACCGGTTAATTTTAACCAAGGCGGGCGAGTTCATGCTGGCTTTCAAAAAGCCTTAGATGAAATATGGGATGGAGAGCAAGGCTTAGGTCGGTTTATTCAACAGCAAATTAAGGATTATCCGCAACGCGCTATTTGGATGACTGGGCATAGTTTGGGGGGCGCTTTGGCTAACTTATGTTTTGCTAAAACGCCTGAGGCCACCGGCTTGTATCTGTTTGGTAGCCCGCGAGTAGGTGACCATGATTTTGTGCAAAGCCTGCAACAACGGCCGATATGGCGGGTAGAACATGGCCGTGATCCGATCCCTTTGTTACCACCTAAATTGTCTTCGGTGAAGTTTTATTTTGAGAGCTGCGGCGAGCTAGTTTACCTTCATGCCGAACAGCCGATTGCTCATCAGCGGCCACATTTAAGTGCCAGCGAGTTTAAAGATTTACTCTTGGAAACCTTACAAGTTCAACATCAGCGGCGTAAACAGCTTAAATTAGATTTGCTCGAAATTAACCAGCACTTGCTGCGCTCGTTTAGAGAGTGGCGTGATAGCTTCAAACACCTGCAGGCTAATACCGGTATTAGCTTTAGCGATCATATGCCGATTTATTACGCCTTAATCTTGGGTAACAAACTGTCGCAGGCTGGGCAATCCAGTTTAGCACTAAATCTGTAAGCTAGCTCAAAGTAGCTGTCGGCGTCGCTATTATACTAAAAGAAGCAGTAAGCCCTTACTGCAGATACGGTAAATAGTGAATACGGATTAAACTATGATTGATCGTCAAATTAGTGCCTTTATGCAGAGCTATGTGGTGGGGGTTGAACTGGATGACAGTGTAGAGCAAGTCTGCCAAACTCTGGATCAACATCAGTTACATTGCGTTCCCGTTTTCACTCCAGACAAACAGGTTTTTGGGGTGATTAGCGCGAGTGATTTGGTACATTTTTCTACCTTACATGAAGACCCTAAGCAACAGCGAGCTTGGGAGGTGTGTTCACATAAGGTTATCACCGTGAATGCAGCGATAAGTGCCAGGCAGGCGGCTGAACTGATGGTAGAGCAAAAAATCCATCATCTACTGGTGATGAACGAGCAGCACATTGTGGGCATTGTCTCGTCACTTGATTTAATTCAAGCCTGTTTACTGAATCAGAATTAACCAACAAATACTGTAGCGTAATCGAGAACTTAAGGATGGAGAGTGGATAGCCAAAGGGAAATTAAAGATCGAAGCAGCTGGGCCATTGGCGGCGGTACGTTGTTGGGGCTAGGCATGGGGCTGGTGATATTGCCTTATTCGGCCTTGGGGTTTGTGGGGGCACTGATAGCAGGCCTTGGTTTAGGCCTGATCATTAGCGCGATACTGTCGACACGTTGCTAAAGCTAGAAAAACGCAGCTCAGGGCTGCGTTTTAGTTTACGGAAGGCTTATTTCATTCGGCCTTGGGTTTGCTGAGGGCCTATTTTACTCTACACAAAAAGCCTTTTAAGTAGTGCCCTTCGGGATAGGGGCCTGCAACTGGGTGATCCTCTGCTTGTTCTAAGGTTTTCAAAAACTGCATTTCTCGGCCGGCATCAATGGCCGCATCGGCAACAATTTTTTGAAATAAGCTGGTGGGCATTAAGCCAGAACAGGAATAGGTGAACAGCAAGCCACCGGGGCGCAGCATTTGCAGAGCCAAGCGGTTGATGTCTTTATAACCTCGGCTGGCTCGGTTAAGGCTGGCTTTACTATCAACAAACTTAGGTGGATCCAGCACGATGATATCGAACTGTTCATCACAATCTCGGTAACTACGCAGTTGCTTAAATACATCGGCATTTAGTTGGGTGATTTTACTGCTGTCTAAGCCATTTAAACTGACGTTTTGCGCGGCGATGGCTAAGGCGCTGTCAGATACATCCACATTTACCACTTTTTTGGCTCCGCCTGCTAGGGCATAGGTGCCAAAACCACCGGTATAACAGAAGCAATTCAATAGCTTTTTACCCTTGGCCATCTGTCCCACTAGGCGGCGGTTATTGCGTTGGTCTAGGTAGTAACCGGTTTTATGGCCGGTTTCCACATTAATTAACAGGCGTAAACCGTTCTCTTCAATTTCCATTGGTTGAGCGGGAAGCTCACCGTGAATCAAGCCTTGTTGGGGTTCTAAGCCTTCCTTCTTGCGCACATCCACATCAGAGCGCTCGTAAATGCAGTCCTCTGGGAAGCAATGTTTTAGCGCTTCGATTAAGTTGGCACGCTGAAATTCGGCGCCAGCGCTGAGTAGCTGAATCACCAAGACATTAGCATATCGGTCGATGGTGATGCCGGGGAGGCCATCGTTTTCTCCCGCCACCACTCGATAGGCATTGGTTGCGGCAAATTCTGGCAAAATGCTGCGCGCCGCTTGAGCCTGTTGTAGCCGCTCTATAAAAAATGCTTGGTCTATTGGCTGCTGCTGGTCAAAGCTCCAGACACGGGCTCTAATTTGCGATTCGGGTGAATAAGCGGCAGTGGCAAGGAACTTCCCTTCGGCGCTGTAAACTTCAACGGTTTCGCCAGCCAGAGGCTTGCCCGATACTTTATGAATACCATTTGAGAATATCCATGGGTGGCGACGTAATAGGGCTTTGTCGCGCTTGGCTTTTAGGGTAATGATACCGCTCATAATGTTTGTCCTAGTTACTAATGCCGCGCATTATAGACATCTACTTGAGCTTGACCAAGTAGATGTCTGCGGTTTATTCAAGATTATCCCAGCGTGGCTAGCCAGTTTGGCTAAAAATAGGGGGAGGTTTTTATAGCTTGGCCATGGCTTTGCCATTCATTTCTTTTTCTAGCGCGCTGTTTAAGGCTGGGCGCTGACTGGTGCGCTTGCGGTAATTCATTAATTTTTCAGGCAGAGTTTGCTGAAAGCTTACCGCCCAATTTAGGGTATGGCATAGCAGTATATCAGCTACGCTGAATTGTTCGCCTAACAAATACCCGTTCTCGGGGATCCAGCCTTCGGCGATAGCGGCAGCTTGATTAAATTCCCAAGTGGCGGTATCTATCATTTCAGCAATACGCTGATCTTCGGGAAGGGCGAAGCGGTGTTTCCCCATGCTCCATAAGGCTTGCTCTAATTCGGTGGTGGTAAAACTAATCCAGCGATGATGCAGTGCCGAAGTTGTTGTGCCGGGTTCGGGGAGAAATTGCGGGCCGTATTTTTCGGCCAAATATAAGCAAATGGCGGCAGACTCACTGATGACCATGTCGTCATCTTTTAGCGCTGGAACCTTTCCGCAAGGGTTGAGTGCCAGAAATGCTTCACTGCGCTGTTCGCCAGCTTGAAAATTAACATAGTGATAATTCCAATCTAATCCCAGTTCTTCCAGCATCCAAGAAACACGAAGTGAGCGCGAGCGCGGTAAGCCGTATAAGGTAATCATTACTACTGTCCTTTAAAAGATTGTCATGGGCACTCTATAAAGTAGTTGTTTATAAAGTACTAAGCGAGTTTTTGTTATAAGTAGAAGGTCGCTAGAGTGGCGCTTAAATCTAAGTTTATGCTCTGCGATTATAGCCCGTAGTCGCGTTCAACTTTGGCAATGCGTACTTTAAACTCGGCATACCAAGTATCGCGCCCCTGTTTTTGTGCTTGCTGATGTTCGGCGTTTAACTTCCAGTTTTTTATTGCGTCGATATTCGACCAATAGGAAACGCTAATGCCGATTTCTTCTCTGGCTGATTCAAAGCCTAAAAAGCCCGGTTGTTGTTCGGCCAGTTCTAGCATTCGCTTAGCGGCTTGATGGTAGCCTTGGTCATCCTCGGTTCGAATCGAGGTAAAAATAACAGCGTAGTAAGGGGGCTTTGGGGTAGTGGCAATGCTTGACATGCTGGCTCCTTGAAGGTTTTGCTGTATCAGCAATAGCAACCGTCAGCTTAACCAAAGCGGGCCAAAGTTCAACAGAATTGTCTGCATCAACATTGCACTGATTTAATGAGCTCGGAAACAAGCATAACAGCAAGTGCGATTAGCACTTGCTGTTAATGGGTTTAGGCGCTTTCTAGCAGCTTATTCATGTCTTGTACGAGCTGGTTGAAGGCGACACGACTTTGCTGCTCAATGGCCGAAGCCAAGGGAATTTTAGCCGTCATCGGGTTAACGGCTCTGCCATTAATATGAAATTCATAATGTAGGTGAGGGCCAGTTGAACGACCGGTATTGCCTGATTCGGCGATAACTTGTCCGCGGGTGACTCGCTGGCCTTTACGCACTTTAAAGCGGTTAAGGTGTAAGTAACGGGTACGGTATTTACCGCCGTGCTGAATCACGATGTATTTACCTGCGTAAGGGTGATTTTCTACACGCGTTACCACGCCATCGCCTGCCGCGAGTACTGAAGTACCAATGGCTACACCAAAGTCGGCGCCGTTGTGTGGCGAGATCCGCCCGGTAATTGGGTGTTTGCGGCGAGGATTAAACGAAGAGCTAACCCGGTGCGCGCCTTTAAGTGGTACCCGCATAAAAGCACGCGCTAAGCTTTCACCTTGTTTGTCGTAATAGTTGCCATTACTGAATAAATAAGCGCTGTATTCTTTGCCTCGGTTAAATATACGCACTGCGCTGATTTCACTTTGACCGGTAAGTTCGCCATCGATGTATTGGCGATTTCTTACGATTTGAAATACATCGCCGGCTCTGAAGTCACGAGAAAAACGCAGTTTATCCTTAAACATTTGGGCGACTTGTTCAATTTCGTTGGCATTGAGGCCGGCTTTTTGCGCGGATAAGTAAAAACTACCTTCAACACTGCCGCTAATGGCTTGCTTTTGCCATTGGCCTTCAATGTTAATGGTTTCGTATTCAAAACTACTGGCGTCGATACGCTTAAAGATAATTTTCTGGGCTGGGTTAAACGCCAGTTGCAGTGCTTGTAATTGGTTGTTATCGCGGTCAATGGTGAAGGTAAGCTCGTGACCAGGGCTTAAGGTATCGAGAGCCAAAACCGAAATATCGGCTTCTAACACCTGATACATGGTGGTTTGGTCGATATTAAAATGAGTGAAAATTTTACCTAAAGTATCGCCTCGTTTGATGGTGTAGTGTTGTTCACTAATACCTGTTGCGGCTGCAGGACTGGGGTTAGCCGGCGTTACAGCTTGCGCCCTTGCTTGGGTTTGCTGCTCTTGCCTAAAGTCGTCTGCTTTAGGTTCTGGGTGAATATTCTGGGTAACAATGTCGATGGCCTGATCGCTGTGACTGGCGATGTCGAAACTCAAGGCTTCACTCGTTTGAGGAAAGCTATTCTCAGGCAGCTCAATCAATTGACGGCCGCTATTGTTAATTTGCCGGGAGCTTGGCCAAATGCTGGCAATGGTAATGACCGCACCACAGGCGAGGATCAGTTGCCAATGTTTATTTGGCAGACGACTTGGCCGCCGAAATAGGCGGGTTTTACTGTTAAACATAGTTTGAATTACCTACTCTGCGCTGGTTAGGGCTAGTGATGACCAACGCATGATTTGACGTGCGTTTAGCGGGTAAAAGGCTTAGGTACATTAGGCCGTTCTCGCTTGGCAGGCTGAACAAAGACCTTGAAACTCATAGCTCTGGGAATGCAGGCTAAATCCCTGTTGTGCGGCAAACTGTTCGAGTTCTGCCTTTAACGAAGCGGACAAGCCGATCTGCGCGACGTTTTCACACTGAGTGCAGATGAGCAAGGGATGAGGAGCAAAGGGCTGTTGTTGGCGATTAATAATGTAGCGACTGCTTGACTCTATATGTTGAACAAAGTGTTGTTGAACTAGAAAGTCTAGGGCGCGGTATACCGTGGGCGGTTTGGTATTGGCTTGTTGTTGCTGTAATTTTGCCAGAATTTCATAGGCACTTAAGGCACCTTGATGTTGGTGCAAAATAGCTAATACGGCACTGCGATTGGCCGTAAGCTTAAGCTTATGCTGGCTACAGTAAGCTTGGATGCTTTTTATATAGTTAACTGTAGACATAAGTACCAAAACGCTCGTTGAAAAAAAGAGTAGCAGATTATGCTGCTTGACCAAAAGCGTTACATTATAACATCGCTTAGGGCTGTGCAAGCCGGGAATACTCATCGTATTGTTAAGCGTGATCCTCTGCTCATTATTTAAGTTGATGTTAGCTAAGTAAATTTCCCCCCCAATAGAGGAAGTTGTTAAAGCATCAGATGGTGTTATTGCTTGCAGAGGAGTTGAGCAAGTAAGACTCTGGGTAGCGAATGTCTTTACCTGACATGTAAGGCTTATTGTTGGCCTTATTTAGCCTACATTGTTCGACTATTGTTGCTTTTTTGCATGCTTTGTTCGCTTTCTAGGCACTCGGTGCTTATTTTTGAAAAAGCGGTTGACTTGTTTCGGTGAAAAACGTTTAATAGCCGCCGTTGCCCGGATAGCTCAGTCGGTAGAGCAGAGGATTGAAAATCCTCGTGTCGGTGGTTCGATTCCGCCTCCGGGCACCATCT
>NZ_JBNKPP010000084.1:0-2506 GCF_050295395.1 Agarivorans sp. | reverse complement strand
CTGAAAAGCGTCAAGTCACACAACAAGAAGATGTGTTAGCTGAAAAGAACAGTGCAGGACAGGCTAAATCTTTAGAACGCTTTGGTTTGGATGTATTCGCCACTCAACCCACCACCTTTGCTCCGCTAAATAATATTCCGGTTACCGCTGATTATCGCTTAGGGCCTGGCGATACGCTTAACGTACAGCTCTTTGGTAAAGAGAACGGCAGTTTCGAGTTTAAAGTTAATCGACAAGGCAGCATTAGTTTCCCTGAATTGGGGCCGGTTAATGTTGCAGGGCTAACCTTCGAAGAAGTACGAGAGCTGATAAGCCAGCAGATTCAAGAAAAGAAAATAGGCGTGCGCAGCAGTGTTACCATGGGTGATTTGCGTACCATTGAAGTATTTGTTTTGGGTGACGCTTACCAACCGGGTAAATACCTCGTTAGCTCTATGTCTACCATTACTCATGCCTTGTACGCCAGCGGTGGGATTAATCAGCAAGGTAGTTTACGTGATATTCGTTTATTAAGAGACGGTAAGTTAATTAGCCGTTTTGATTTATACGAGTTATTGATTAAGGGTGATACCAGCAACGATCTACAGTTACGCGGCGGCGATGTGATTTTTGTTGGTCCTTTGGGCAATACCGTATCGGTTGAGGGTGAAGTGGTTCGTCCCGCCATTTATGAGTTATCCGGCCAGGAGAATGTACAAGGTTTAATCGCATTAGCTGGCGGCTATACAACCAAAGCCTATAAAAGCTCAGTGCGTTTGGAGCGCATTACCGAAGAAGGCTTAATTGATTTAATGACGCTTGATTTAAATGACAATCAAGACCTTCACAAAAAATTAAAAAATGGTGATTTTTTAACCATTGAACAGGTGGCTAAGCGCACTCCCAATTACGTTACGGTGAAAGGGAATGTGGCGCGAGCTGGGCGTTATCAGTGGCGGGAAGGTCAGCGTATCGCTGATTTGTTTCCCAATATTCATCGCAGCTTAAATAATAGTAGTGATTTAGACTATAGTTTGGTGGTGAGAAAAACCCCTGAGCAACACATCAAGGTATTGCAAGTATCATTAGCTGAAGCGATTACCAATCAACAATCAAGTGATAACATTCTTCTACAGGCTGAAGACGAAATCTTAGTTTTTACTAAGTACGATTTAGACTTGTTCAGTGAAGCCTTTCAAGTGGGCGCTAAGGAAAAAGATGTATTGAGTGCTGACGATGCTAGCGTTAATGCTCAAATGGAGAGTACTGAGCAATTAGCTAACCAAGTGGTTGGCGAAGAGAAAGCTCAGTTGGAGGCTCAAGCTAGATCTTATTCTCAGTCAAAAGTTCAATTAACTAATTCCCGCCCCGCTACTTCAGCAGAAACAATAAAACGTATTGCGAAAACCAGCGGAATGACGGTAGAAGAAGTGGCGAAGGTGCTTAATTCTACAAGAGAAAAGTTATTGGCCGCAGTGCTGATTCGTTTACAAGAGCAAGCAACTATAACCAATGATTTAATGGTTGTTGAAGTGTTTGGCGAAGTAAAATTTCCTGGTGTTTACCCCATTACCGATAAAAACACCGTTAAAGATTTGATTATTGCCGCGGGTGGCTTAAAAAATGGAGCCTATGCCGCGCATAGTGAATTAACTCGAACTACGGTAATTAATAATAATGCCGAAGTCAGTTTATTGCGTTTAGACCTAAATGCGGTAATGGCCAACGATTTAAATCAAAACTTGCTATTGCAATCCAGAGACAGGCTCAACGTATTATCTATTCCTAATTTACGCAAACAGCGCACAGTAAGCTTACAAGGTGAGGTGCGCTTCCCCGGTACTTATGTGATTAAGCGTGGTGAAACCTTAGGTGATTTGGTGAAACGTGCTGGTGGGCTTACCGAGTATGCTCACGAGGACGGCGCGGTATTTACTCGTGAAGCCTTACGTATTCGTGAACAGCGACAAATCGATGCCTATGCAGAGAGTATTCGCCAAGAGGTGGCGAAGAAAAGTTTACGCCAAACCGGTCCTGGCAGCTTTTCTTCTAGCTCTAGCCCGGCAGAGCAGCTGGCATTAATTGAAGAGATGAGCGCAACTAAAGGGCTTGGCCGCATGGTGGTCGATTTACCGGCCATTTTAGCTGAAGATGATACCAAAGACTTCATGCTTGAAGACCAAGACATGCTGTATGTGCCTCAGTATCGTAATACCGTTACGATTATGGGCGAAGTGCAAATTTCCACCTCCTACTTGCTTGATGAGCAATACAACTTCAAAGATTACATTAACTTTGCTGGCGGAGCTAAAAAGCAAGCTGATGAAGACCGTGTATTTGTAGTGCGCGCTAACGGCTCAGTGTATAAACCCGAATCTGGCTTTTGGTTTAAGAATAACAAACAACCGCTGCAACCCGGAGATACAATTGTGGTGCCAATTGACACCGACTACCGTGATAGCTTAAGTACTTGGACTGCTGTTACTCAGATTATGTATCAAATTGGTGTCGCGGTTAACGCCATTAA
>NZ_JBNKPP010000083.1:0-3428 GCF_050295395.1 Agarivorans sp. | reverse complement strand
CCAGTGAAGGCATCGATTTAGGGGCGATATCGATGCGCTCGTTCTTGTTTCATGCTTAAGTCATTTTTAGGAGAAGATTATGTTAGTCGACGGTCAATGGGTAGAAGATTGGAAACCCATGCAAAAAGCCGATGAAAAAGGGCGCTTCGTTCGTCAGGTATCGGGTTTTAGAAACTGGATTACTCCCGATGGTAGCGCAGGCCCTACTGGTGAAGCCGGTTTTAAGGCAGAAGCCGGACGTTATCGTTTATATGTGGCGTTAATTTGTCCTTGGGCTTCACGTACCTTAATCGCCAGAAAGCTAAAAGGTCTAGAAGAGCTGATCCCTGTGACCGTGGTGAACCCTAAAATGACTTCGCAAGGTTGGGAGTTTGGTGGTTATGAGGGGGCCGACCACGATCCGCTGTTTAATTCGCAGTACATGCATCAGCTCTATACTCGCGCCGATGCTCATTTCACTGGCCGTGCAACGGTGCCAGTGCTGTGGGACATGCAGCAAAACGTGATGGTAAACAATGAAAGCGCCGACATCTTAAGAATGTTAGATACTGCCTTTGAGCACCTGGTTCCATCTACGATCCGTTTATATCCCGAGCAACATGCCGCCGAGATTGATGAACTTAATCCGCGCATCTACCACATGTTGAACAACGGTGTATATAAAGCCGGTTTTACTCAAGAGCAGGAATCCTATGAAGAAGCCTGTAACGAAGTATTTGCCATGTTGGACGAATTAGAAGCGCGTTTACAAGGGCAAGATTACTTAGTGGGTAATCAGCTTACCGAAACCGATATTCGTAGCTTTGTTACCTTGATTCGCTTTGACGCGGCTTACCATGGTCTGTTTAAAACCAACCGTAAGCAAATTGCCGACTACCCCAATTTATCGGCCTATATGGAACGTATTTTGCGCCTGCCTGGGGTGATAGATACGGTGAGTATCGACCACATTACCGCTGGCTATTATGCGCTGAAGGCGCTTAACCCTTCGGGCGTGCGTCCAGTTGGCCCTGCCCATATCGAGCAGCTCATTGCCTCGGTGAAACAGGCCTAAGCCACTCATGTGTACGTAAAAGCCAGCCGCTGAGCTTGCTTTGTTGGTTCAGGGCCGTGATTAGGCTATGGCAATTGGCGAGCTTCATCTATAGTTCTAGGGCATTGTTGTATTCGTAATCAAGAGGGAAATCTATGAAGACGGTAGCAGTAATCTTATCGGGTTGTGGCCATTTAGATGGTGCCGAAATTCGCGAGTCTGTATTAAGCTTATTAGCCTTGGAGCTAGAAGGGCTTAGTTATCGCATTTTTGCTCCAGATAGCAATCAGTTTCATGTGGTCAACCATTTAGCGGCGGAGCCTGAAGAGGGCGCCGAGCGTAATGTTTTGCAAGAAGCCGCCAGAATTGCCCGCGGTGATATTAGCCCCCTGGCCGAGCTCAAAGTGGATGAATTTGACGGTTTAGTGCTTCCCGGTGGGTTTGGCGTGGCCAAAAACCTCTCTAACTTTGCTTTTAAGGGGGCCGATGGCGAAGCCGATGCTAACTTAGCGTCAGTGGTGAATGGCTTCTACCAAGCGAAAAAGCCAATTGCGGCGGTCTGTATTGCGCCGGCGATTATCGCCTTAATATTGGGTAAGCACGCGCCAACCTTAACCATTGGCAGTGACCCTGGCACCGCCGAGCAAGTGGAAAAAACCGGCGCGCTACATCAAAACTGCGCCACTGATGATTGCGTGGTGGATCAACAGCACCTGCTGGTGACCAGCCCCGCCTATATGGACGATGGCGCGTCTATTAAGCAAGTATTTGCCGGTATTAGTAAGGCAATTAAAGCTTTTGCCGCCTTGGCCTAATTCCCGTTGCTATTTCTGGGCTAGCCATGGAATGATAAGCGGTGCATCTTACTGATATTTAAGCCTAAATATGAAGAAAATAGCAATTGTTGGCGAATGTATGATTGAGCTAAATGGTCAACCCTTTGGCAGCATGCAACAAACCTATGGTGGCGATACGCTGAACGCGGCGGTGTATTTGGCGCGAGCCGCTAAGCAACAGCCAGTAGCGATTCATTATGTCTCTGCTTTAGGTGATGATGCCTTAAGCGAAGGCATGCGCAAGCGCTGGCAGCAAGAGGGGATTAATACCGAATGGGTATTACGCGACCCCATTCGCTCGCCGGGTTTATATATGATTCAATTAGATGAGCATGGCGAGCGTAGCTTCTTGTATTGGCGCGAGCAGTCGGCGGCTAAATACCTGCTGCAACATAGGGAGTTTGCGGCAGTGGCCGAGGCGCTTCACAATATGGACATGCTGTTTGTGAGCGGTATTTCCTTGGCGATTCTAGAGCCAGGAGATCGCCAGCATTTGTTAGACTTATTGCAAACGCTGGCCGATGCCGGCGTAGAGATAGCCTTTGATAGCAACTACCGCCCCCGTTTATGGCCGCAAGACCAAGAGCAAACGGTGAGGCAGGTTTATCAACAAATGGCGGAGCGCTGTGATTTAGCCCTAGGCACCTTTGATGATGAACAAGCACTGTGGGGCGATAGTGATTATCAACAAACCCTCGCTCGTTACCAACAAGCTGGCTGTAGCAAGGTGGTGGTTAAACTGGGTGCCGAGGGCTGTGTTTATCAAGATTTCGCCAGCATGACTCAAGCCGAATTGGTGCCCACCCAAGCGGTGCAACAGGTGGTTGATACCACCTCGGCGGGGGATTCTTTTAATGGTGGCTTTTTAGCTGCCTACTTGACCGGAGCAAGCCTGTCTCAAGCCTGTAAGCAGGGCAATGGGCTGGCCGGTTTGGTGATTCAACATCGCGGTGCGATCGTCGCTAAAGACCTGACCCGTTCTTATTTCAACTCTATTAACAAGGATTATTGATGACCACCATTACTGAGCAAATCAGCAAATATAAGGTGATCCCCGTGATTGCATTAGATAAGGCCGAAGACATTCTGCCTTTAGGTAAAGCCTTAGTTGAAAATGGCCTGCCGGTGGCGGAAATTACCTTTCGCTCCGACGCCGCCGAAGAAGCGATTCGCCTATTGCGAGCCGACTACCCAGAGATGTTGATTGGTGCGGGTACTGTACTGAATCGCCAGCAGGTGATTGCGGCCAAAAATGCCGGTGCTACCTTCATCGTTTCACCGGGGTTTAATCCCAATACCGTAAAGGCTTGCCAAGAGCTGGATATTGAAATTATTCCGGGGGTGAATAACCCTAGCACCATTGAAGCCGCCTTAGAAATGGGCCTGACTTCACTGAAGTTTTTCCCTGCGGAGGCCTCGGGTGGCATTAACATGCTTAAGTCTTTGCTGGCCCCTTATGTGGACATTCAAATTATGCCTACCGGTGGTATTAATACCTCTAATATCAACGACTACCTTGCCTTGCCACGAGTGCTTGCTTGTGGGGGCTCATGGATGGT
>NZ_JBNKPP010000082.1:0-1730 GCF_050295395.1 Agarivorans sp. | reverse complement strand
GAAGAACTGTCGACTATTGAGGTCGATCTTGAGTATCAGAGCATGGATATTGAAGGTTTGGCGGTGGGTATTATCCGCACGGCAGACTGGATGTAAGCCTTTTTTCTAATAGTTCCCTCCCATTTTAAGCCCAAATCCTTTGATTTGGGCTTTTGTCGTTAACATCACATCTTTCACCTTAAACAACAAAATTAACAACAATATATTTACAAATCCTTAACTTAACGCTTAATTTATATACTGTGGGTTGTATTTAGCCGTTACAGCTTATTGCTTTGGTGGGGGACTTTCCCCGTACTTGGCAGGGCTTGTGGAGTATTACAAGTACTGCTTTTGGCTACTAGCAAAGGAGAGCGCTGTGAGCCGAGGGATTCAGCTATTAGTGCTGGCATGCTGTTCGTTACCTGTATATGCGCAGGAAATGTCATTTAATTTACGCCCAGGTGTAACTGCTATTAGTGAGCAGGTTTACGACCTTCACATGACGATTTTTTATATTTGCTGTGTGATTGGCATTTTGGTGTTTGGTGCCATGTTTTGGGCGATTTTCCATCACCGTAAATCGAAAGGCGCGGTGCCAGCCCAGTTTCACGAGAGCACAAAGGTCGAAATTATTTGGACCATTATTCCTTTCATTATTTTGATTGGCATGGCGATACCCGCCACCAAAACCTTGCTAGCGATGGAAGATCCTTCCGATGCCGACCTTACCATTCAAGTCACCGGCTCCCAGTGGAAGTGGCATTACAAGTACTTTGAGCACGACTTAGAGTTTTACAGCGTGTTGGCCTCAGACATGGAACAGGTGAAGGGCAAGCTAAAAAAACGCGACAACTATTTGTTGGAGGTGGACCACCCCTTGGTATTGCCGGTGGGGAAAAAGGTGCGCTTCTTAATGACCTCGGAAGACGTGATCCACTCTTGGTGGGTGCCGGATTTTGCGGTGAAAAAAGATGCCAACCCCGGCTTTATTAACGAGGCATGGACGCGCATCGACAAACCCGGCATTTACCGCGGCCAATGTGCCGAGTTATGCGGTAAGGACCATGGCTTCATGCCGATTGTGGTGATTGCCAAACCTGAGGATGAATACGCTAGCTGGTTGGCTGAGCAAGAGGCGGCCTATCTGGCTAAACAAGCTGCCGAGCAAGAGCTGGTCGCCATGACCATGGACCAAGCTGAGCTAATGGAGCTGGGCGAAAAAGTTTATCTGAAATCTTGTGCGGCGTGTCACCAGCCTAACGGTGAAGGTTTGCCGGGGGTATTTCCGGCCTTAAAAGACAGCCCAATTGCCACCGGGGCAGTGAGCCAACACATAGATGTGGTGGTGAATGGTGTACCGGGAACGGCGATGCAGGCCTTTGGCAAGCAGTTAGGTTTAAAAGAACTGGCTGCGGTGATTAGCTACGAGCGGAATGCTTGGGGCAATGATACCGGTGATTTAGTGCAGGCCAAGGATGTGGTGGCCGTGCAGAACGCAGCGCAGTAGGGAGATAGGGAATGAGCACGATGAGCGAGCTTCACGCAGAGCACGAAGAACACCACCATGCCCCACGCGGATTAATGCGCTGGGTACTCACCACTAACCATAAAGACATTGGTTCGATGTACTTATGGTTTAGTTTCACCATGTTTATTGTGGGCGGTGCAATGGCCATGGTCATTCGCGCCGAGTTATTTCAACCGGGTTTACAGTTAGTCGAACCCAACTTTTTTAACCAAATGACCAC
>NZ_JBNKPP010000081.1:0-4097 GCF_050295395.1 Agarivorans sp. | reverse complement strand
TGGCTTTATTCAGCGAAAATTAAAAACACTCCATTTAGTAACTGAAAATATAAGTTGAAAAGCCTGAAGCAAATATGAGCAGAGTCGAATAATCCTTAGGCTGTTATACATCCTTATTCGAAACTCTTGGCGCCATATGCTGTCATCAAGCTGTCAATTTTCATTCACCAAAAAGTCATACGAAAAACCTATCCTTTCGTTCGAACAAACATTACTCAACTAAAGGTTTCTTACGAAGATGGAACTATCGCCACGACAGGTTGAAATACTCAGGCTGTTAAAAGCAAATGCGGGAAATGTTTCCAGCGCTGAGTTAACTGAACATTTTGCTGTATCTGTGCAAACCATTCGTAAAGATTTGAATGAGTTAAACCAACAAGGGCTAGTCAACCGTGTGCATGGGGGCATCCAACTACCAACCCAAAGTCATAATTTATCGTTCTCTAATCGACAAGTCATTCACCTGCAAGAAAAAAAGCAGATTGCCATTAACTTGGCTGAGTTTCTCCCCGAAGGAGCCAGTATATTTTTAGGCATTGGCACAACTCCGCAACAGTTAGCATTGCAATTACTGCATCACCCGGGCTTAACCGTTGTAACAAACAATCTAAATGCTGCGGTTGCCCTATGCCGCAACCCCAACATTCAAACCTATATGGTAGGGGGGCGAATTCGTGCCACCGACCAAGATGTGGTAGGGGAAGATGCCACCAATTACTTTCGTAAATTTCAGGTGAACTACGGCATTTGTGGTACGGGCGGGATCTCGGCTCAAGGTGACCTATTAGACTTTTCTCCCGAAGAATCTCACCTAACTCAGACGATATTAAAAAACTGTGAGCAACGGATTTTAATCGCAGACCACCACAAGTACTTGCGCAGCGCTCCGCTAAAAAGCGGTCACCTGAAACAAATCGACCGTTTTTTTACCAATCAGTTAGACGCACCTCTCGCTGAGTTATGCCACCAACTTAGTATCAGAGTCCATACCGAAACTCCCCCAGCCGCTGACTTAAGCCAGCATGTGAGGCAACTATGAGCTTTCTCAGAGCCAGTGGATTGGCTAAACACTACCAGCAACAAGTCGCTGTAGCAGGACTAGACTTCGAAGTGAAACAAGGCCAGTTTGTCGCACTGTTAGGCCCTAGCGGCTGTGGCAAATCCACCACTTTAAATATGCTTGCTGGTTTAGAACAACCCACCCGAGGAAAAATTCAACTTCAGCAACAGGACATCACTCACTTCCCCCCTGGCCAACGCCAATTATCGATGGTATTTCAATCCTACGCCCTGTTTCCTCATTTATCGGTGCAAGAGAATATTTTGTTTGGGCTTAAAGCCCGAAAAATAGCCCGTAGCGAACAACAAAAACGTCTCAAACACGCCTTAGAATTAGTCGATCTAGGGCAGCATATACACAAAAAACCGGCGCAACTTTCTGGGGGACAATGCCAACGAGTGGCCTTAGCCCGCAGCATTGTTTCACAAGCGCCACTGTGTTTAATGGATGAACCCTTGTCCAACCTCGATAGTAAACTACGTAATGAAATGCGTAGCGAAATTCGTCACTTACAACAAAGTCTGGGCTTAACCGTTGTCTACGTAACCCACGATCAGGTGGAAGCGATGAGTATGGCTGACCATATAATCTTGCTCAACCGTGGAAAGATAGAACAGCAAGGCAGCCCAGAAAGTTTCTACCAACAGCCACAATCCACCTTTGTGGCCCGCTTCATCGGCCATCCACCAATGAACCTGCTACCCCATGCTGAAGGTATTTTGGGAGTAAGACCCGAACATATTCAACTAGCAGAGCGAGGACATCCGGTACGTGTCCAGCACTGTGATTACCAAGGGCCAAGTACCATTCTCAACGTCAGTATCTGCGACGGTCCCTATCGAGGTGCAGATAACGTTCAATTTTCGGTGTCGGGAAAACAACAGCTTACTTCCGGTAGTCAACTAAAGATCAACTGGGATCCCAATAAAGAACACTCTTTTTGCTCCACTAACGGCCAACGCTTGGCCAGCTCTTATACAAACTTAAAATCCGCTATTTAAAGGAACTAACATCATGCGTGTAAATGTAAAGCAGTGCCTTAGCACCGGACTACTCGGCTTGGTCTTATCCACCACCGCCCAAGCCAAAACTGAACTGACTATGTATTATCCAGTATCTGTCGGCGGAGCCCTTACCAAGGTCGTCGACTCGATGATTGAAGAGTTTGAGGCCAGCCACCCAGACATTGATGTCAATGCAATCTATGCCGGTAACTACAACGATGCACGAGTAAAAGCCTTGGCTGCACTAAACAGTGGCCAGCCCGCTCAACTGTCCGTCATGTTTTCCATCGATGTTCATGAACTAATGGACCTGGATGCCATCGTCCCATTTGACGATGTAGTCTCCACAACAGAAGAGCAGCAGTGGCTTACAAGCTTCTACCCTGCCCTAATGGAAAACAGCATGGTGGAAGGCAAAACCTACGGTATTCCTTTCCAGCGCTCCACCATTGTTATGTATTACAACAAAGATTTATTCCGCGAAGCTGGGCTAGACCCAGAGAAGGCCCCTAGCAGTTGGGACGAACTGATTGAAATGGGTCAGCAACTCACCAAACGTGATAACAACGGTCAAGTAAGTCAATGGGGAGTGATGATCCCTTCAACGGGTTACCCCTATTGGATGTTTGGTGCTTTAGCCAAACAACAAGGCAAAACCTTGATGAACCAACAGGGCAATCGCACCTATTTCGATGACCCCAAAGTGGTGGAGGCTTTAAACTACTGGCATGATTTGGGAAGCAAATATCAAATAATGCCTAGCGGCACCATCGAGTGGGGAACTTTACGCCAAAACTTTTTGGAACAAAAAACCGCGATTATGTGGCATTCAACCGGTAACTTAACCGCAGTTAAAAACAATGCCAAATTTGATTTTGGCGTAGCAATGTTACCAGCTCAGCAACAGTTAGGCTCCCCCACAGGAGGGGGTAACTTTTACATCTTTAAAAAATCCACGCCAGCAGAGAAAAAAGCCGCACTACAACTGGTTCGCTTCATGACATCTCCAGAGCAAGCGGCTAAATGGAGTATCTCAACCGGCTATATGGGCGTTAGCCCTGCCGCCTACCAAACCGCGGAACTACAGCAATACGTGGTGGATTTCCCTGCGGCGGCGGTCGCCCGCGACCAGCTAGATTATGCGACTGCGGAGTTAGCTACCCACCAAGCTGGCAGAGTACGTAAAACGCTGGATGACGCGATTCAAGCTGTATTGTCAGATCAGCTCAGCGCCGAACAAGCTTTAAGTAAAGCTCAGCAGCAAGCTGAACGGATCCTTAAACGTTATCAATAGCCACCAATCAACAGAGCGGCCCAGCCGCTCTTTGTTGGCATCAGGAGCAAAGATGTTTCACTCTCGACAAGTCCAGGCATGGTGCCTACTCGCCCCCGCCTTAGTGCTATTGGTTTGCTTTACTTACTACCCTATTAGCAACACCATTTGGCGTAGCTTATTTGGCTATGGTGTACAAATGGGTGAGCAGTTTAGCAGTGAACACTACCGTTTTTTGCTGGACGATGAGGTATTTTGGCTGGTACTAAAAAATAATCTTCTATATGCCTTAATTACAGTTCCGCTCTCTCTGGCCATCGCCTTAAGCATGGCTCTGTGGGTTAATCAAAAGCTTGCAGGTAAAGCCTGGCTTCGTTTGGCCTACTTTACCCCAACCATGTTACCGATGATTTCAGTGGCCAATATTTGGCTGCTATTTTACAGCCCGGAAATTGGCATACTCAATAAAATACTGGGATGGTTTGGCAGCAGTGGCGTAAATTGGTTAGGAGACCCAAGCGTTGCCCTGTATAGCCTTATGGCTATGAGTATTTGGAAAGAAGCTGGCTTCTTTATGATATTTTATTTGGCTGCGCTGCAAACCATATCGCCCGACCTCTATCGAGCGGCGGCCTTAGACAATGCTTCACGCTGGTATATCTTCCGCCGCGTTACCTTTCCCCTGCTAATGCCGACCACTTTATTTGTGTTGGTCAATGCGGTGCTAAATGCGTTCAAACTAGTGGATCACCTATTCATT
>NZ_JBNKPP010000080.1:0-47745 GCF_050295395.1 Agarivorans sp. | reverse complement strand
CTGCTGAGCATCACGCGCTTGAGGAGCCAAACCTTGGCGCGAGAAAATCAACGACGTAGGGCCTTCAGTACTTTCTACCGCATGACGCCACGCAACCGCAGATTCTACAGAGTCACAAGGGCGCCAAGTGCTCATGTTCGGCGTCATACGCAAGCTAGCAATTTGTTCTACAGCTTGGTGAGTTGGACCGTCTTCACCCAAACCAATAGAGTCGTGAGTGTAAACAAAAATAGCGGGCTGCTTCATTAAAGCGGCCATACGTAGTGCGTTACGGGCATACTCCATAAACATTAAGAACGTCGCGCCATAAGGCTTAAAGCCACCATGTAGCGTGATACCGTTCATAATCGCCGACATACCAAACTCACGTACGCCGTAATGCAGGTAGTTACCTGAAGCATCTTCGGCGCTTACCGCAGTAGAACCAGACCACATAGTAAGGTTAGATGGCGCTAAGTCGGCGCTACCGCCCAATAGTTCTGGTAGTTTAGGGCCAAACGCTTCTAAGGTTTTTTGCGAAGACTGGCGAGTCGCAATCTTAGCTTGGCTTTGTTGCAATTCGCTAATGTAGTTATCAGCAAACTCTTGCCAATCGCTAGGTAGTTGACCTTCAACACGACGCTTAAACTCAGCCGCTAACTCAGGGTGGGCAGCTTCATAACCAGCAAACAATTGATTCCATTGAGATTGAGATTTTTCACCATTCGGTTTGGCATCCCAAGCTTGATACACATCTTGAGGAATTTCAAAGGCGGCATGAGGCCAGTTTAAGAACTCGCGAGCCGCAGCAATTTCGTCCGCGCCTAGTGGAGCACCGTGACAGTCGTGAGAGCCTGACTTATTAGGTGAACCAAAACCAATAATGGTTTTACAGCAAATTAAGCTAGGTTTTGTGGTTTCAGCTTTAGCCGCCTTAATCGCTGCAGCAATCGCCTCACTGTCGTGGCCGTCTACACCGGCAATAACATGCCAGCCGTAAGCTTCAAAACGTTTTACCGTATCATCGGTAAACCAACCTTCAACTTCACCATCAATTGAGATGCCGTTGTCATCCCAGAACGCCACTAACTTACCAAGACCTTGGGTACCGGCAAAAGAACAGGCTTCGTGAGAAATGCCTTCCATCAAACAACCGTCGCCCATGAACGCGTAGGTGTAATGATCCACCACAGGGAAGCCTTCGCGGTTAAACTGAGCCGCTAAAATTTTCTCTGCTAAAGCCATACCTACTGCGTTGGTAATACCCTGTCCTAAAGGTCCGGTGGTGGTTTCTACGCCAGGGGCGTAACCATATTCAGGATGGCCAGGAGTTTTAGAATGCAATTGGCGGAAGTTTTTTAGCTCTTCAATAGGAAGCTGATATCCAGAAAGGTGCAACAAAGAATAAAGCAACATGGAGCCATGGCCATTAGACAAAATGAAACGGTCACGGTCTGCCCAATTTGGGTCATTGGGGTTATGCTTTAAAAAGTCACGCCATAACACTTCAGCAATATCCGCCATTCCCATAGGCGCTCCTGGGTGGCCAGAATTAGCCTGTTGAACGGCGTCCATGCTTAATGCGCGAATCGCATTAGCCAGCTCTTGACGAGAAGACATGTGTTGCTCCTGAATAATCGTTGTTGAAGGGGGTCTAAAAATAATCGGCACATTGTCACAAAGAGAGGACTAAAACTGCAACCCATTCTTGAGGCTTTTTCACAGAAAAGCTAAAAAAACAATGAAAATGACCAAATCAGCCTGCTTAATTTCAACAGTTACCCTTTCAATGGAAGATATGCTGGCATAAATCTGCATATGAGCGAGGCAGATGAAACAAGTTAGCATATTCAGCTAAATGGGAACCCATATAGCAAATAATCATCTAAGTACATCTTTATCAAATGAATTAATTGACAGTGATCACATTTCTTTGATTACAATCATGTGTGCCGAATTTAAAATTCCGTACCCTATTTAGACCTCTTAGCTAGGTGTAAAAGGAGCGATACCAGTACTCGCAACTAAAGGATTAGCTTAATATCGGTAAGCCAAAGGCAAACAACTTACCAGCCCTTAGCTCAGCTATTCTTTTCCTTGCTGGTTCACGCACTATCCAGCTCCTCGCATAGTGAATAAACCACAACCTTGCTGTGGTCAGGGGACACAAGAGAAGATGAGTAGCACGCCAACTCATCAACAATCGAACATCGAATGCGCTAAAAATATTAAGGTTTTAAAGAATAAATGCCTAAATCACCCAATTTTCGCTTTTTTCAAGGTGGATTACTGAAACACCGCGCTACACCACTGTTTTATACCACTCGCTATGACTACATGATTCTAATTGGGCTATCAGGGATTATTGGCGGCGTAGTCGGCTTGGTTATTTCTTTATTTGAGCAAGCGATTCAAGTTATTGGTGCATTTCGATTAGATTTATTTAGTGGTAGTGAGCTCAGTCCAGCCCTAGTGGTACTTGGTGCCGCCTTGGTGGGTGCAGCTATGACCGCTTTTGGTTTCTGGCTCACCGCCCGTTTTGCTCCAGAAGCCTCGGGCAGTGGTATTCCGCACTTAGAAGGCGCTTTGGATGGCTTGCACACCATTCGCTGGCGAAGAGTACTGCCGATTAAATTCATTGCCGGTGCATTCACCATTAGCTCAGGCATGATCTTGGGCCGTGAAGGACCCTCAATACAAATTGGCGGCTCTGTGGGCCATATGTTTGCCGGCAGCGCTAAACGTTACCAACATGCTACTCATATTCTTACCGCTTCGGGCGCCGCCGCAGGCTTAGCCGCCGCATTTAATGCTCCCTTAGCCGGAATACTGTTTGTTATTGAGGAAATGCGCCCCCAGTTTCGTTACAACATTACCTCATTTAAATGCGTCACCGTTGCCAGTGCCGTGGCGACCATCGTAATGCGAACCTTGCATGGCCAAGAAGCAGTGATGGATGTTCCCCACTTCGATGTTCCCTCTTTAGTCTCTTTAAGTTTTTTCCTCTTCCTAGGAATTATCTTTGGCATCGTTGGGGTGTATTTCAATAAGTGGATTTTATATACCACTGATAAAGTCAGCCAGCTGCAAGCGAGCAAGGTAAGCCGGGTGGTCATCACCGGCGCGCTGTTTGGCGCAGTGTTCGCCCTGCTACAACAGTTCACCCCTTCACTTACTGGCGGCGGCATTGAATTAATTACCGAGCTATTTTTACACCCCACCACTTGGGGCATCTTACTACTTATTTTTGCCCTGCGTTTATTTGCCACCATCGCCTGTTTCGCTTCAGCAGCTCCTGGTGGCGTATTTGCGCCAATGTTGGCCTTAGGCACCTTATTGGGATTGGCCTATGGCAACTTCATGGCAATGTATTTTCCAGATTTAATTCCCCAACCCGGAATTTTCGCCATAGCAGGCATGGGGGCCTTATTTGCCGCAACGGTAAGGGCACCGGTAACGGGTATTATTTTGGTGGTAGAGATGACCGACAACTATCAACTTATTTTACCGCTGTTAGTCACCTGTATGGGCGCCACCTTGATTGCTCAGATCCTAAAAGGAAAACCGCTTTATTCTGAACTACTTAAGCAATCTCTAAGAAATAATCCTGAAATTAAACGGCAAGTCAACGAAGCCAAAGAAGAGAGCTGAGTGTTTCTCTGAGCAAATCCTCGCCTCCTCCGCAGTCAGAGCAAACACTCTGACTGTGTAAATAAATTTGAAAAAAAATAATTGCGAACTAAAATAGACGTCCAGATGGTAATACATCCATACGTATATAATTTAATTGACGAGATCGAAACATGGCTACTCATTTATTTACTTCAGAATCCGTTTCTGAAGGACATCCCGACAAAATTGCTGACCAAATTTCAGATGCAGTGCTGGACGCAATTTTAACGCAGGATCCCAAGGCCCGTGTAGCCTGTGAGACCTACGTCAAAACTGGCATGGTGATGGTGGGCGGAGAAATTACTACCTCTGCTTGGGTTGATATTGAAGAATTAGCGCGTAGCACCGTGCGCGAAATCGGTTATACCCATTCAGATATGGGTTTCGATGCCGACTCTTGTGCAGTACTTAACGTAGTGGGTAAGCAAAGCCCCGATATTAATCAAGGTGTTGACCGCTCTCGCCCTGAAGACCAAGGCGCTGGCGACCAAGGTTTAATGTTTGGTTATGCAACCAACGAAACTGAAGTATTAATGCCAGCCCCCATTACTTATTCTCACCTCTTGGTAAAACGCCAAGCCGAGGTACGTAAAAATGGTACTCTTGATTGGTTGCGCCCAGACGCAAAATCACAGGTTACCTTTGCCTACGAGAACGGCATAATTACCGGTGTAGACGCTGTAGTATTATCAACCCAACACTGTGACAGCATTTCAACCGCGGATTTACGTGAAGCGGTAATGGAAGAAATCATCAAACCGGTATTGCCAGAACAATGGCTAACCAAGAACACTCAGTTCCATATCAACCCAACTGGTCGCTTTGTGATTGGTGGACCAATGGGCGACTGTGGCCTAACCGGCAGAAAAATCATTGTAGATACCTACGGTGGTATGGCTCGTCACGGCGGCGGTGCCTTCTCTGGTAAAGATCCATCAAAAGTAGACCGCAGTGCGGCTTACGCTGGTCGTTACGTAGCCAAAAACATCGTTGCAGCGGGCCTAGCAGACCGCTGTGAAATCCAAGTGTCTTACGCGATTGGTGTAGCAGAGCCTACCTCAATTAGCATCGAAACTTTTGGCACCGGCAAATTGCCAGAAGACAAGTTGATCGCTCTAGTGCGCAAACACTTCGATCTTCGCCCTTATGGCATCCTTAAGATGCTGGATTTGGAACGACCCATTTATCAAGCCACTGCTGCCTATGGTCACTTCGGCCGTGAGGAATTCCCTTGGGAGAAAACCGATAAAGCAGAGCAACTTAAAAGTGATGCTGGCATCTAAGCCCTAAGCGCACCGATACAACCAAGCCGAAAGCGTATAGTTCCTTTCGGCTTTTTATTTTCCAAGCAGCAGGTCGGCTAATGCAGCAACTCCAGCAAACAGTAGAACAATGTTTCGTGCTGGCAGAACAGTATTACCAGCGGCCTTTTGCCCGTCCTCAGGTCATACTCTCTCAACGCATTAGTAAAGTAGCCGGCAGTGCCAACCTCAGCCAATGGCGCTTGCGCTTTAATGCTCACTTTTATGCGCAAGATTGTGAAGATTTTTTACGCCATACCGTGCCCCATGAAGTGGCGCATTTAATCTGTCATGCACTCTACGGCCGAGTTAAACCTCACGGCAAAGAATGGCAAAGCATTATGCTTAAGGTCTTCAATTGCCCTCCACAAACCACTCATCACTATTCCCTTTCTGAAATGCCGATAAAAAGCTTTAGTTATCGCTGTGCCTGTCAGCAACACCAGCTTGGCGTGCGTCGTCATAACAAGGTACTAAAGGGAACTCAGTATTGCTGTAAACGATGTCGAGAAATACTGGTTTTCAATCAAAACTAGTAGGCTTTTAGCACCGATATAAACAATATCGTTGACCGCCTTGGCTGGCCAAACGCTAGGAATACGAAGATAATAGGTTTATTCTTTGCCTGTCTATTTGACCGCTCTTACAGTCTCACAATGGAGTCGACTTTCCGCCATGCGAATTCCCCGTATTTATCACTCTCAAGCGTTGTCACACCAGCAAGTCGTCGAACTAGAAGCCGATGCAGCCAACCACGTTGGTCGAGTTCTTAGAATGGAGGTGGGCCAAGCACTGGAGCTGTTTAACAGTGATGGCAACAATTATGCGGCTACTATTGAGCAAGCCAATAAAAAACAAGTAACGGTAAAAATTACTGCCGTGACCGATAATCCCAGTGAGTCGCCGTTGCGTATTCACCTTGGCCAAGTCATCTCACGAGGTGACCGCATGGAATTTACCATTCAAAAGTCAGTAGAACTGGGGGTGAATAAAATCACCCCTCTCACCAGTGAGCGCTGCGGGGTGAAATTAAACCAAGAGCGTTTTGAAAAGAAGCGCCAACAGTGGCAAAAAATTGCGATAGCCGCCTGTGAACAATCTGGTCGCAGCGTAGTACCAGAAATCGCGCCCCTGCAAAGCTTAGAACAATGGGCCAGTGAAAACAGCGAAGCCTTAAAGTTGAATTTGCATCCAAAGGCCCCATATAGCATTAAGACCCTGCCAACACCGCAACATGGTGTTCGGCTATTAATTGGACCCGAAGGTGGTTTGAGCGACCAAGAAATTGATTTATGTAATCAGCATCAATTTCAAGAAACGCTATTAGGCCCCCGCGTATTACGCACCGAAACCGCCGCATTAACGGCTATCGCCGCGTTGCAATGTCAATTTGGAGACTTAGCTTAAATGAGTATAAAACTTGGTATCGTGATGGATCCCATCGCCAATATTAACATCAAAAAAGACTCAAGCTTCGCGATGTTGCTTGAAGCTCAACGACGCGGCTATGAGCTCTACTACATGGAAATGCAGGATCTGTACTTAGATGGGGGCAGAGCCGCGGCCAATATGCGCCCATTAAGCGTACAACACGATGCCCAAAGCTGGTACCAACTCGGTGACACTGTCGACCAAAGCCTCAGTGAACTAGACGTTATTCTCATGCGTAAAGATCCGCCCTTTGACACCGAATTCATCTACGCCACCTATATGTTAGAGCGGGCTGAAGCCGAAGGTTGCTTAATCATTAATAAGCCGCAGAGCCTGCGTGATGCTAACGAAAAACTATTCACCGCGTGGTTTTCAGAGTTCACCCCCACCACCTTAGTAAGCCGGGACATGAAGCGTTTAAAAGCCTTCCACCAGCAGCACCAAGACGTGATCATGAAGCCCCTCGATGGCATGGGTGGCGCGTCGATTTTCCGCTTAAAACAAGACGACCCTAACGTTGGTGTGGTGTTAGAAACGCTGAGCAAGCACGGTCAAGAATACTGCATGGCGCAAAAATTCATCCCCGAAATTGTTGACGGTGATAAGCGAATTCTGATTGTAGATGGCGAACCAATGCCTTACTGCTTAGCGCGTATTCCCTCGCAAGGTGAAACCCGAGGTAATTTAGCGGCAGGTGGCCGTGGAGTGGCACAGCCGCTATCCGATAGTGACTGGCATATTGCTCGTGCAATAGGGCCGGTACTAAAGGAAAAAGGCTTAGTATTTGTGGGCTTAGATGTGATTGGTGACAAAGTTACTGAGATTAATGTCACCAGCCCTACCTGTATCAAAGAAATTGAAGCGGCTTTTGATATTTCAATTACCGGCAAATTAATGGACGCAATTGAAGCTAGACTAAAAGCAACGGCTGTTTAATAAGTAAGAAGGGTTATTTTGGACGCAATCAATACTTTGCAAAATCAGTTTTTAATCGCCATGCCCAGCTTGAACGACCCTTTCTTCAAGCGCTCGGTGGTTTATCTTTGCGAGCATAATGAAGACGGCGCCATGGGCTTGGTTATTAACGTGCCGGTAGACCTGTCTGTTGAATCCTTACTTCAACAAGTTGAGCTAAACGAAGATAGTGAAATGATCCGGGAAAATCTCAATCGCCCGGTTTATCAAGGTGGTCCTGTGGCACAAGAACGCGGCTTTGTTCTGCATTCACCAATGAAAGGCTTTAATAGCAGCCTGCGAGTGAGTGAGGAGTTAATGGTAACCACCTCTAAAGATGTATTGGATACCTTAGGCACCGACGCCCAACCTCACGATTATATTGTCACTTTGGGCTATGCGAGCTGGGAAGCCGGCCAATTAGAACAAGAAATTGCCGATAACTCTTGGCTTACCCTACCGGCTAGCACCGAGATTATCTTTGATACGCCCAGCCATAAACGCTGGGAAGCGGCAGCCAAAAGCTTGGGCATAGATATCTGGCAACTGTCTAGCGAAGTAGGTCACGCCTGATGCCGCGTCAAGGAGAGCGCTCTGCGCTGGCTTTCGATTTCGGCACTAAAAGCATTGGGGTTGCTATTGGCCAAGAGCTCACCGCCAGCGCCAGGCCCTTGGCAGCAATCAAAGCTCAAGATGGCGTCCCTCAATGGCAGCTTATTGAAACGCTACTACAACAATGGCAACCCGACTTACTGATCATTGGCTTACCTCTAAATATGGATGGTAGCGAGCAGGAGCTGACGCAACGGGCCAAAAAGTTCGCCAATCGTCTGCATGGACGTTTTGGTTACCCCATAGTCATGCAAGATGAGCGTCTAACTACCGTTGATGCCAAAGAAAAACTATTTGAGCTAGGCGGCTATAAAGCGCTTGAAAAGGGCGCTGTTGATAGCCTAGCAGCCGCGCTAATTTTTGAAAGCTGGTGTGCAGAACAGAGCCTATAGATAGTAGAAAATAAAAGGCCTCGATAAATTCGAGGCCTTTTTGTATTTAAGCTAAAATAACTATTTCTGCCTAGAGCCTGACCAAATCTCGGTATCAATCTGTGATTTTAATTCAGGGTAATCATCGCTGTTAAAGGTGGGCACTTTACCCGCTTCCAGCTGACGATTGTAATCAAGCGCTAACTTAACCACCACGCCAGACAGCATCAAAATAGCCACAAGATTTACCAAAGCCATTAAGCCCATCGATACATCGGCCAAATTCCAGATGATGTCGATTTTCACTACCGCTCCAAACATCACCATAGCCAACACTAAGATGCGGAAAATCCACAAACCCGCCTTATGATTATGCTCAAGGAAAATCAAGTTGGTCTCGGCGTAAGAATAGTTACCTACGATGGAAGTGAAAGCAAAAAAGATAATCGCCACACCCACAAAATAACTGCCCCATGCCCCAACTTGGCCACTTAAGGCCTGTTGTGTCAAAGCAATGCCATCACCGCTTAAATTGGCATCATGACTGAGCAAAATAATCGCTGCCGTAGCAGTACAGATCACAATGGTATCAACAAATACCCCCAGCATCTGCACATACCCCTGAGAAGCGGGATGAACAGGATAAGGGCTTGCGGTAGCCGCCGCATTAGGCGCACTACCCATACCTGCTTCATTAGAAAACAGACCGCGCTTGATGCCGTTCATCATGGCGGCGCCTAAGGCACCCGCGCCCGCTTCTTCAAAGCCAAAAGCGGAACGGAAAATCAAACCAAATACTTCTGGCATGTGCTGAATATTCATCAACACCACCGCAATAGCCACTAATACATAAGCCAAGGCCATTACCGGTACCACCAGCTCGGCAAATCGAGCAATACTGCGAATACCACCGAAAATAATCAATGCCGCGGCAGCTGCCAATACCGCTCCTACCAACACCTTGTTAAAGCCAAATGCTTCATGCATCGCTGAAGCGATAGAATTAGCTTGAACCGCGTTAAAAACCAAACCAAAGGCAATGATCAAACAAATAGCGAAGATAACGCCCATCCAGCGCTTACCTAAGCCCTTTTCCATATAATAAGAAGGACCACCGCGGAAGTTGCCGTCGTCATCTTTCACTTTATATAATTGCGCCAAGCTGCTTTCGGCAAAGCTGGTCGCCATGCCCAACACGGCAATCAACCACATCCAGAAGACCGCACCTGGGCCACCTAACGTTACGGCTACCGCAACCCCCGCAAGGTTTCCCGTGCCCACTCTAGCCGCTAAGCTGGTGCACAAAGCTTGAAAAGAAGAAATGCCACTAGCATCGCCCTTACGGCTAGACTTCATGACTGAAAACATATGACCAAAGTGACGCACCTGAATAAAGCGAGTACGTAAGGTGAAAAGGATGCCGGTTCCCAATAGCAGATAGATCAGCAGGTTGCCCCAAAGCACACCATTTAACCAGTTTACAATTTCATTCATAGTGCTGTTTTACCCTATATCTATGGTTATTCGAAAACCCAATTTTTAATCTTAATTTGAGCGGAGTTTAGGTGTCACCCCATTAGCATGCTTTGATATATAACAAAAACAATATAAAAAATTATATACAAATAAATAATAAGAATAAATAACCAATAAAAAACCAAAGACGAAACATTTCTAATGACAAAATATCGAAAAAATCACTGTAAAAGCTCGCTGTTGGTAACCTTTTTGCAACAATAGTATTTTACTTTCTATAAACGTGTGGTACTTATTAAATTGCAACAACATACAAGGAGATAACCATGGATAGGCTGGACTTGGATACTGTTGAAACCAACAAATCTTCTCGCGGTTCTAATAAGAAACGCAAATGGCGTGAAATAGAAGCAATTAAGGACAAAATACGCTTACAAAAAGAGCTACAGTCAATCGACTACAGCTTTGATTTACAATCAGAATTCGAATATTAAAAAAAACCCGGTGAAAGCCGGGTTTTTTAATTCAACGTCTAATGCCTAATCGTCAAGCGGCTCGGATAGTTTGATTCGTTCAGAAAGCGCTTGATATTGCTCTTGTACTCGATGACCAAACAAGGGGTCTTCATAGTTACCGTGCTGCCAGCTTTGTTCTATAGCTCGCCAATCATCCTCGGTTAAATGACGTTTCAAAGCGGGGAACACCACGTCTTCTTCATAGTTAAGATGATCCCATTGAGCCTTAATAAAAGCTTCTAACTTGTCACTAAACTGGTCCAAAGGTACTACTGCATCTAACAGAATAATATCGAGAATATCACTCAGTTCATCAGTCATTTCCAACAAGCGTTGGTGCTGCTGCTTGAGTTGATCAGACAAGTCGTCCTCTACTACACGATACTTGACATAGTAGTCATAAATTAAATCTTCTTTAGGATGATGAAAGCGGTCAGCATACTCTTGCATATAACTAATAATGTGGGCAATTAATTTGTACTTCACCGCTTTCTCATTGCGAATATGAGCCAACTTCTGCTCTAAAACCTTAAGCAATTTAGCGATATTTTTATGATCTTCTTGAAGACTTTGTAACATTGCTTCTCCTTGGCTATTCAGCACTTTTTAATCAGTATAAAGGACTCAAGCTCTTACTATTATTGCGCTAGATCGTTTATTAGACATATTTACTCTAGCCCCAGTTCACACTTTTTAGCTAAGCCAACAATCTCTAGTGCCAGTTTGATTGCTACAGCGTTCACATATAAAAAACAGATATTTGAATGATTTTTATAGATTTTAGTTCAATTCTTATTCAAGCACAGCCCCAAGGGCTAGCACAAGCCATATTGTGCCACCTTGCGGTTAAACAACAAAATAAACAATAAAATTCAAAAAAAACCCTTTTTTGATTAAGGTCAATTGTAGTATAGTTACACTTAGTGGCGACAATGATTCAATAAGTGGCTCAAGGCTCGCTATATTATGTAATAAAATTACAATTTTTAGCTAATGAGGTATGTTATGACCACAGGTATACAAATTACTAAAGCAGACAACGACGCACTATTGGGTTCTTTTTGGCTTCTAGATAATGAGCAAAACCAAGCTCGCTGTCTTTGTGTTAAAGATGAGCTTTATGCCGAAGATGAAGTAGTATCTATCGATACATTGGGCCAAATTGAGTACCGTGAAGTACCCCTTAAAGCTCAACCTATCGAAGAAGGCGGCCAGCACTTAAACGTAAACGTACTACGCCGTGAAACTCTTGAAGATGCCGTTAAGCATCCTGAAAAATACCCTCAGTTAACTATTCGTGTTTCTGGTTATGCAGTGCGCTTCAACTCGCTAACAACTGAGCAGCAACAAGACGTAATTACTCGTACTTTCACTGAATCTCTATAATCTTCAGTGCAATAAAAAAAGCATGCCTTGGCATGCTTTTTTAGTTTCTAAAGGGACTAACGAGGTGCTCTCTCGCGAATTAAGCCTTCTTGAATAGTCGACGCCACCAATTTTCCTTCTCGCGTAAAGAACTGTCCACGAACCAAACCTCTCCCCTGCGATGCTGAAGGGCTATCAATCACGTACAGCAACCAATCATCTAAGCGAAAATCATGATGGAACCACATGCTATGATCAATGGTGGCAGTTTGAATGTTTGGCTCGATAAATGAACGACCGTGAGGCAATAGAGCGGTAGGCAAAAAGTTAAAGTCTGAAGAGTAAGCCAGCAAGTAACGGTGTACTCGAGCATCATCTGGCATTTGTCCGTTTGCCTTAAACCAAACACAACGTTTGGCAGGAGCAACCTCTGGCTGCAGTGGGTTAATAAACTCAACTGGACGCATTTCTAAGGGTTTATCGCTTATAAACTTATCGCGCACGGCATCGGGTAATAACTCGCGTAATTGAAACGCGTACTCTTGCTCAGACTGAAGCTCTTCAGGTGGTGGAACATCGGGCATTTCATCTTGATGCTCAAAACCAGGAGCAGGTTCTTGAAATGACGCGGTCATATAGAAGATGGGTTTACCAAACTGAATCGCCTTCACCCGGCGGGTAGAGACCGTTTTACCGTCACGAATGCTTTCAATATCATAAACAATACGATGGTCAGTATCACCGGGGCGTAGAAAGTAAGAATGAAAGGAGTGCACTTGCCGATTTTCACTCACCGTCTCCTTCGCCGCTGATAAAGCTTGCCCCATCACTTGTCCTCCAAATACTGAGCCGAAACCCAAATCTTGGCTGTGACCACGGAACAAGCCTTCTTCAATACGCTCTAAGCTAAGTAGCTCGAGCAGATCTTTTAATACTTTACTCATAATGACTATTTTGATTGCATGCCAATCAACCCAATATGCGTGACTTCACCACAAAGGTCAACTTAAGCTCAGCCAAGCCCTTTGCGAAGAGAGCCCTTGCTAACAAGGTGATACTCGCCGATTTGCTAGCATTAGCATATCGATTGATGGCATAAGATTTAAAACAAAACAGCGCCTAAGGGCGCTGTTATAAATAACACAATAGCGAGTATTATAAGCTCATTAGCAGCTCGCGTAATTGAGCGAAATCAGCTGGCATTTCTTTAGATAACAAGGCCAAGTCGGCGCGGTCGGCCAGTTCTTTAGGTAATTCAATCTGACGCTGTAAGATCTCTTCCACACTTTCTTTAAACTTAGCCGGGTGAGCCGTACATAAGAACAAGCCTTGCTCGCCTTCGGCTAATTGCTCGGCTAGTTGTTGGTAGGCAATCGCCCCATGCGGCTCACACAAGTAACCTAGCCCATCCAAAGCTTTTACCGCTGCTGCGGTTTGCTTATCATCCATCACCCCTTTACCTAAATCAGATAAAGGCCAGCCTTGGGTTTTAAACAACTCTTCCACGCGCGGCCAGTTATTTGGCTGACTCACATCCATTGCATTAGATAAAGTGGCTTGAGTCGGTTTAGGCTGCCACTCTCCAGTCGCAAGATAACGCGGCACCGTATCGTTCACATTGGTGGCGGCTATGAAGCGCTTAATCGGTAAGCCCATCGCTTTGGCAATTAAACCCGCTGTAAGATTACCAAAATTACCAGAAGGCACGGCAACCACCAGCTGTTGACGCTGAGCCTTAGACATTTGAGCAGCAGCTTCGAAGTAATAACATACTTGCGCCACTAAACGGCTAATGTTGATGGAGTTAGCCGAGTTAAGGCCAATCGCTTGTTTCAACTCTTGATCATCAAAGGCTTGCTTAACCATGGCTTGGCAAGCATCAAAATCAGATTCCACCGCAACGGTGGTGATATTGCCGCCTAAAGTACAAAACAGTTTTTCCTGAAGTGGGCTGATTTTCCCCTTTGGATACAGCACCACCACATTGATGTTATCCATGCCATAGAAAGCATGTGCCACTGCTGCGCCAGTATCACCAGATGTGGCGGTAAGAATGGTAGTTTTATTTCCTTCAGAGAATTTGGCTAAACATTGCGCCATAAAACGGCCGCCAAAGTCTTTAAAGGCTAAGGTTGGGCCATGGAACAACTCTAAAGCACTAATTTGTTCGGTGACTTTCTCAACCGGTGCGCCAAAGGTAAAAGCTTGGCTCACCATGTCTAACAGCTCGGCTTCGGAAAGTTCATTATCCAACAACGCAGCTAGTAACTTGGCACAACGAGGATGAAAATCTAAATCCAATAGCGCATCAATGTCATCAAACTGCGGAATGTTGTCGGGAAAAAATAGACCCTGTTGTTTACCTAAACCCTGCTTAACCGCCTGAGTAAAACTAACCTGCTCTTCGTTGTGTTTTAAATTATATAAGTTCATAGTGACTGTCCTGTTACTCTGGTGCCTTGCTCGTCAATCTTACAAACATGGCAAAATCCGTCTTCATTTTGAATAAAGTGCTGCTCTAACCAAGCTTTAGTTCGCTCGGCTTGCTCTAGTACCGGGGTCACAATGTAGACCGTCGGTCCAGAACCAGAAATCCCACTGGCCAAGGCACCACTCTGCGCAGCATAACTACGCACCTGATCGAAACCAGGAATCAACTTAGCGCGGTACGGTTCGGCGATAACATTGTCTTTAAGCAGCGCCGCAGCCAGTTCTGGCTGTTGACTATAACTGGCGTGCACAAAGCCAGCCAAGTTACGTCCAAACTCTAAGGTATCTTGACGGCGGTACTGCGCCGGTAATATAGAACGAGCTTCAGCGGTAGAAATATTAATACCAGGATAGGCAACTACCCAATACCAGTCGTCAAAATGTGGAATCGCTTGACTAGTCACATTAGCTTCTTGCAGCATCAACTGCATGCCGCCAAGATAACATGGCGCGACATTATCATAATGCACACTACCGCTAATTTGCCCTTCTAACTCTCCCATCATCAATAACATTTGTTGCTTATCGAAAGGGAAATCGACAAAGGCATTCAAGCCTTCGAGTGCAGCGACCACTGAACAGGCACTGGAACCCATACCACTGCCAATCGGCAGGTTTTTTTCCAAGGTCATAAGCACATTAGGAAACGGCTTAGCCTGCTGCTCAAAATACTGCTTAGCAAAATAATGATAGCAATCGTATAGAATGTTTTTCTTAGGATCTGCCGGTAACTTATCAGCATAAGGGCCTACCGTTTCTATGCGCAGTGCATCACCTTCCACAGCGGCTTCAACCATTACTCGGTCGCCAAGTAGCTCACCACTTATCGGTGACAAGGCGGCCCCTAAACAATCAAATCCCACGCTAATATTCGCGGTAGAAGCTGGGGCATAAACAACAACGCTCATATTAAACCTCTTGAGTCCAATTCAGGGTTCGAAGTACATCGGCAAATACCCCTGCTGCCGTTACTGCAGTACCAGCACCGTAGCCACGTAATACCAAAGGAATCGGCTGATAATAGCGGCTATAAAATGCCAACGCATTTTCGCCATCTTTTACTCGATGTAAAGGATCGTCGGCCGACACAGCACATAAAGACACTTTACATACACCTTGGTCAATGCTGCCCAAATAACGCAACACTTTACCTTCAGCGGCCGCTTGCTGTTGCAAATTAACAAAGTAGTCATCGGCTTCAGGTAAACGCTGCATAAAGGCTTCAGTATCACCACTGGCATCGAAGTTAGGCGGCAAAGCCTGTTCAATTTCGATGTCTTCAATACTCAGCGGCAGCCCCGCTTCTCGGGCTAGGATTAGCAATTTACGCGCAACGTCCATGCCAGATAAGTCATCCCGAGGATCTGGCTCGGTAAAGCCATTTTCACGCGCGATTGTAGTAGCCTGAGAAAAACTCATGCCTTCATCTAACTTGCCAAAAATAAACGAAAGTGAACCCGATAAAATACCGTTGAAGCGCTCTAACTTGTCACCCGCTTTAAGCAGGTTTTGTAGGTTTTCAATTACCGGTAAACCTGCACCAACGTTAGTGTCGTAAAGGAATTTACGACGCATCGCCAATGCGGTTTTACGTAACTGTTGGTAGTATTCCATGCTAGAGGTATTGGCTTTCTTATTGGCTGTCACCACATGAAAACCTTTGGCTAAAAATTCTGCGTACTTAGCGGCAATATCATCATTACTGGTACAGTCAACAATCACCGGGTTAATCAGATGGTTTTGATCCACCAAATCCCCGACGTTGCTCAAACTAAATCCGCCGTTTTCAGTGCTATCTTGTAGTCGCTGCTGCCAACCGTCTAAGTCTAGACCTTTTGCATCTAGCAATAATTTACGGCTGTTTGCTACGCCACATACGCGAATACCAATTTGTTGTTCTTTAAGATGCTTTTGTTGAGCATGAATTTGCTCTAATAAGGCACCACCTACACCACCAGCACCAATCAGGAATAAATCAATGTAGTGCATGCTGTCGAAAAAGTTTTGATGACAAGCTCGGATCGCTTCATTCACTTTCTCTTGCGAAACCACAGCAGAAATTGAGCGCTCTGAAGACCCCTGAGCAATCGCCACAATATTAATGGCGACTTCGGCCAACGAAGTAAAGAAGCGAGCCGCAACGCCCTTACTACGGCGCATGCCATCACCCACTAGCGAAATAATCGCCAATTGGTTAATCGCCTCAATCGGCTCTAGTAATTGATTAGCCAACTCCAACTCAAATTCTTCATTTAGGGCATCGAGAGCGCGCGCTGCATCAATACTATGAATACAAAAACTGATGCTATATTCACAACTTGACTGAGTGATAAGGGTTACCGAGATCTTACGTCGAGAAATACTCTCGAAGATCCGCCCTGCCATTCCCACCATACCTTTCATACCGGGCCCCGATACAGTTAGCATGGTTAACTCAGATAAACTAGATAAAGCTTTAACGGGTAAATCATCTTGCGCAACACTTTGCTCACCAATTAAGGTGCCTTCACCCTGAGGGTTAAAAGTATTTTTGATCAAACAAGGAATATGGTATTGGGCAATCGGAGCGATGGTTTTTGGGTGCAACACCTTGGCACCAAAATAACTCAGCTCCATGGCTTCTGAATAACTCAGGCTGCGCAATAACCTAGCGTCTTCCACGATTCGAGGATCGCAGTTGTAAACACCATCTACGTCGGTCCAGATTTCACAACATTCGGCATCTAAACAAGCGGCTAATACCGCGGCACTGTAGTCGGAGCCATTACGCCCTAAGACCACTGTTTCACCGTGCTCATTACCGGCCGTAAAGCCAGGCATCAAGTAGATAATCCCCTGCTGTATGGTGGCTCGATTCAAGCGCTGTTTACTGGCCTGAATATCGACAACGGCTTCTAAATAGCCGCCCGAGTTAGCCACTAATTTCTGTTGCGGAACGATAATCTCTGAGTCTTGCCCACGAGCCGTTAGCAACATATTCATGCTATGGATGCTGAGTTTTTCACCTGTTGCCAATACTTTAGCGCGAATATTGTCAGGACATTGTCGCAGTAGCGCCACCCCTTTAAGTAACTGGCGCAGTTCACCTAATTCTTGATGCAGCATTAACTGCATTTGCTCTATGGCGAAATCTGGGTATTGTTTTTTCAACTGACTGAGCAGCTGTTGGAAGGTGCCGTCAATACGCTGAAGTTCGTCTTCTCCATCATTGCCATGGCTAACCTTATCAACCACCGCAACTAGGTCGTTGGTCACCCCAGCAGGAGCCGACAGCACTACCGCCATTTGCGACTGGTGTTGATTACTCAACACAATATCAGCCGCGCGATTAAAACGCTCAGCGTCAGCTAGCGATGAACCACCAAATTTTAAAACTCGCATTGTTCCTCCCAAAAAAAAACCCGTATCGAGTGTGATACGGGCTTTCTTCGATGTAGCGTACAACTACAACCAGCCCGACCCGCATGTGGTGGTGCGGGTAATCGTTCCGGTAATGGTGTAAGCGATACGTACTAACATCGTTATAAAAATAAATTCCTGTTTATGCTCATACCATAACCAGCTGACATTGATAGTCAAGCTTTATTTGTATACAGCAACTGAGGAAAACCAAGGATAAAAGTAAATAACAGGCTAAAAGCCCATTTTTAAACAACTATCTTAAGCTTATTCGGTCATAAATAGAGATTATTTTGAATGATAGGTGATCTTTTGAGCTCTATCAATTCAGTATCAGCGCGACTCACAACAGTAAGCCATTGGCAGAAACGAATCCTTCACAATAAGCGCAAATTTGTAACAATTTGATTTGAACAGGTGTTTAAATCCTGCCATAGTGAATAAAAAAACAACAACAAAACAAGATAAGCCCTATGACGCAACCAATGCAACTGCAAGCAGCCTGCGTGATGCTGCAACGCTTCAATAGCTTTTATCAGTGCTTTTTAAAGGTAACTAGAGGAGCCCAAAAACGGTTTGAAGACGCCGATTGGATCTCTGTTCAACTGGCTTCGCGTGAGCGCATAAGACTTTACGATCATCATGTCACCGAAGCGAGGGCAGCAATTAAGGAGCTCACAGGCCATCTGCAACGCAGCGATGAGTTCAGCGCCGCGGTAAAACAACATTACTCAGAGTTATTAAAGCAACATGAAAATTTTGAGGTAGCCGAATCGTTTTTTAACTCCGTTTATCAGCGCTTATTTCATCACCGCTATATAGAAGAAAGCCAGCTTTTTATTAAACCAAGTCGTTGTAGTAAGTTATTTGACTACCAATTGCTGACCCACCGCTATCAAGACACCGAACTAAATAAGCTATTTACTCAGCTTTTTGAAGATTATCGCTTCAACATCGATTATGAAGACTTAAACCGCGACATAGGATTTATCACTCAACGCTTACAACAAGTGCCACAGCTAAACCAACAGCCGCTGCATAAAATCACCATCCTAAAACCGGTGTTTTATCGCAATAAAGGGGCTTATTTGATTGGTCAATATAGTAGTGAGCAATTAAGCTTTCCCTTAGTGCTGCCATTGCTCAACCAACAAGGCAAGGTCGCGGTAGATAGTGTGCTGATAGACAGCAATGAAGTGAGCATCATTTTTGGTTTTGCGCGCTCCTACTTTATGGTTGATGCACCAGCACCACGACGAATCGTAAACTTTCTTAAGCAATTACTTCCCAACAAAACCGATTACGAACTATTTACCGCTATTGGCTGCCAAAAGCATGGAAAAACCGAACTCTATCGCCATTATCTTAACCACCTGCAACACTCCAGCGACTTATTTGAATTGGCACCGGGTATCAAAGGTATGGTGATGACCGTATTTACCCTACCTTCTTATGATGTGGTATTTAAGATCATTAAGGACCGCTTCACTCCACCTAAGGACGTAAGTCACGCCCTAGTAAAAGAAAAATACCGCTTGGTAAAACAGCACGATCGAGTCGGTCGCATGGCCGATACCCAGGAGTTCTCTAATGTCGAGTTCCCGCTACACCGCTTTAGCCAAAGCTTATTAGATGAACTAAAGGCTGTTGCACCCTCTATGCTAAAAATTGAAGGCGATTGCCTCACCATTCGACATTTGTATATAGAACGAAAAATGGTGCCGCTAAATATGTACTTGGAGCAGGCGAATGAAACGCAAATCCGACAAGTCATTGATGAATATGGCAATGCTATTAAGCAACTAGCTGCGGCCAATATCTTTCCTGGAGATATGCTATTTAAAAACTTCGGTGTCACTCGGCATGGTCGTGTGGTGTTTTATGACTATGACGAAATTTCCTACATGACCGAATGTAACTTTCGGGAGTTTCCTAAGTCGCCCTACCCCGAGGACCAATGGGCCGCACATCCCAGCTATTCTGTTGGTCCGAATGATATTTTTCCTGAAGAATTTGCCACGTTCCTATTAGGAAAACCCATTGTTAAACAGATCTTTAAGGAGTTACATGCCGAACTCTTTCAAGCCAGCTTCTGGCAGCAACTACAACAAAACATCAAAAATGGTCAATTTGAAGATGTCTATCCCTATCGAAGACGACAGCGCTTCATTAATCGTTAGAGGATTATTCTAATAATTTTAGTTTCACACTCTTTTCATCGACTTTATAAAATAATTTGAAGATCCTCGGTGATCTTATTAAGCCAATCGACCATACTAAGGCTGTAGTGAAATACAATAATAAGGAGGAGCAGTGGCAAAGTTTCATTATCAGCATTATGTTGCTGCACTACTTATGGCATTCTCAGGCGCACTACTCGCGGCGCCAGTAGAAAACGAAGTAAGCTTTAGTTACGGCGACGGTGAACACCTACAGTTGTCTTCGCGCAGCCAGCTAAGTGATAATTGGTATATTACGGGTTACAACAATAGTCAATTTGTTAGTGATGGCACAGACAACGCCAATGACACTTGGTTTTTCAATGGCGGGTACCAACATCAATTGCGCAACGAATTATCCTTGTTTGTCGAAGCAGGGGTAAACAACCAGTATGACGATATCGCCACTCGCAGGGGTTTCAATTTGTCCACTGGGGTCAACTATCAACCCTTAAAAAGCTTGTCGATTCAAAGTAAGTTGGTACAGATCCACCAGCCCAAATACGACAATACGGAACACAGCTTAGAAGTATCAAGTACCTACCACATACTAGATAATATCGATGTAAAAGCGGTATACCAACTCGAGGCTCCAGCTGACAAACAGACTCAGCAGCAAGTTCAATTTGGCTTAGGCTATCGCTTTTAGCTGAACTCATCGGGCAGATCTAACCCCTCGTCGCTCAGTAAAATACCGTTATCATCTGCATATAAGTACATGCCCGGCTTAATAATCTGACCGGCAAATTGAATTACCGTATCCACCTCCCCCAAGCCTTTACGTTCGGTTTTCATAGGACAAGGCGCTAAAGCTCGCACTCCTATATCCATGGTATTAATGGTGGCAACATCTCGAATAGCGCCATTAATTATTACTCCAGCCCAGCCGTTTACATAGGCCGAATCTGCAATCAAATCGCCCATTAAAGCACGCTCAATACTCCCCCCGCCGTCAACCACCAACACCTTGCCCTCACCCGGTTCAGCTAATAACTCTTTGACTCGGCTATTGTCCTGAAAACACCTTACTGTAACCACTTCACCAAAAAAAACCGCTTTAGCACCATAAGATTGAAAAATAGGATCCAATAGCTTTACTTGTTCGGGGTAAAGATCACAGAGTTCGGGAAGTAAATCTTGCATAGTGATAATCCTTTATCATGTAGTCGTAAGCCGCTGCATAGTTATACCAACGCTGCTCGATGTTACCTAAGCTGGAATAAGGCAAGAGCAAATTATTAGTATCATAAAGATAACATTGCTGACTATGCCAATAGAAGGCACGTTGCCTAAAAAGCCTTGCAATATGTTGAGCCTCATTTAACGAGCAGTCAACAATTGCACTAAATTCGTAATGATTTAGATCAATTGACCCAGCGAATACCCAATAATGTGCAAGCCCCTGCGAATGCAAATATGAAATAAAATGACAGTCTAGCCAATGGTTAAAAGCCGCGGATCTTTTCACTCCATTAGGATTATTGGCGGTGATAATCGCAAACTCTTGATATTTAAGGTCAGTATTTGCCAGAAATAAGGTGCTTTCATACAAATTCATCATGTAGTTTATTTTCATTATTGTTTAGCAAAATTCGTATAATTGGCCAAATTCGATTGATTTGAATCAAAAGCACCGCAGAAAACGTAAGCTTTTTTCATACTCAAGTTGTTATATCACTGTTAAGCCAATAGAATATGTTTACTGCTTGTAACGAACAATGCAAATGGAAGGTCTGGTTCGCTGATTTATCACGCGTTTTTGACAAACTATTAGTCTATTTTTTTGCCATTCAGCGAGTTTTAACACAAACTCAACATGGAAGAATAAGTAGCCACTTTTCACGCTTCCATATACAGCTACCTGTTCGCAAGCCAACTAATTTTTAACAGCATTGGGGAAGACCATGACACCAAATATTTTAATTGTCGAGGACGAACTGGTCACTCGTAATACGCTAAAAAGCACTTTCGAGGCAGAAGGCTATAATGTGTTTGAAGCGACAGACGGCAATGAAATGAACAGCGTGTTAGAAGCACACTCTGTCCACCTTATTATCATGGATATTAACCTTCCTGGTAAAAACGGCCTATTACTCGCACGTGAACTTCGTGATCGTGAACAAATTGCCTTGATGTTCTTAACTGGCAGAGACAACGAAGTTGATAAAATTTTAGGCCTAGAAATTGGCGCCGACGATTACATTACCAAGCCATTTAATCCTCGAGAACTCACGATTCGCGCTCGCAACTTGCTAAATCGTACCGTGAACGGACAAACCACTAGCGAAGAAAAAGGTTCGGTTGAAGAATACCGTTTTAATGGCTGGACTTTAGACATTAATAGTCGCTCTTTAATTAGCCCTAACCAAGAAACCTACAAGTTGCCACGCAGCGAGTTTCGCGCCATGTTGCACTTTGTCGAGAACCCCGGTCAAATTCAGACTAGAGCGGATCTATTGAAAAAAATGACAGGCAGAGAGCTTAAACCGCATGACCGAACTGTTGATGTGACTATCCGTCGCATCAGAAAACATTTTGAATCGATCCCAGAAACACCTGAAATCATCGCCACCATCCACGGTGAAGGCTACCGTTTTTGCGGTGAAATCGAATAAATTAATTCATTTAAAAAACCTCGCAGTTTAGCGAGGTTTTTTTATACTTGCTTAAAGCTCTATCGCAGAGTCTTGCAAATGTTTTCAGAAAATTGAACAAATATGCAGCCATATATTCAAGTTATAAATCACCTTTGTTTTTGATCAATGTTCGGATTTGTAGTTATTTTTCTACATATCCTTTTGAGTTCTATCTTGTATAATGTGCGCAGATTTTTTTACTAGCATCCTCAACGGAGAATTATCTCAATGAAGAAAACCAAAATCGTTTGTACCATTGGTCCAAAAACAGAATCGGTAGAAATGCTCACTAAATTAGTTGAGTCTGGCATGAACGTAATGCGTCTTAACTTTTCTCACGGCGACTTTGCAGAACATGGCACTCGCATCAACAACCTGCGTGAAGTTGTTAAAAACACAGGTAAAACTGCTGCCGTTTTATTAGATACCAAAGGTCCAGAAATCCGCACCATCAAACTTGCTGGCGGTGAAGATGTTAGCCTAGTAGCTGGTCAAGAATTCACTTTCACTACTGACCAAACTGTTATCGGTGATGCCACTCGCGTTGCTGTAACTTACCCAGGATTCGCTGCAGACTTGAAAGTGGGCAACATGATCCTAGTTGATGACGGCCTAATTGAAATGGAAGTTATCGCGGTTTCTGACGACGAAGTGAAATGTACCGTACTTAACAACGGTGATCTAGGTGAAAACAAAGGTGTTAACCTTCCTGGTGTAATTGTTCAGCTTCCAGCACTATCTGCGAAAGATAAAGGCGACTTAATCTTTGGTTGTGAGCAAGGCGTTGACTTCATTGCTGCTTCATTCATTCGTAAGAAAGAAGACGTTCTAGAAATTCGCCAACTTCTAAAAGAAAACGGCGGAGAGAAGATCCAAATCATCTCTAAAATCGAAAACCAAGAAGGTGTAGATAACTTTGATGAGATCTTAGAAGTATCTGACGGCATCATGGTTGCTCGTGGTGACTTAGGTGTGGAAATTCCTGTTGAAGAAGTAATCTTCGCTCAGAAAATGATGATTGAGAAGTGTAACCGCGCTCGTAAATTGGTTATCACCGCCACTCAAATGCTTGATTCAATGATCAAAAACCCACGTCCTACTCGCGCAGAAGCCGGTGACGTAGCCAACGCTATCTTAGATGGTACTGACGCAGTAATGCTTTCTGGTGAATCAGCTAAAGGTAAATACCCAATTGAAGCGGTATCTATCATGGCAACTATCTGTGAGCGTACTGACGCAGTAATGCCTTCTAACTTAGATCCAGCTCGTGACAGCGGAAAACTTCGCATCACTGAAGCAGTATGTAAAGGCGCTGTAGAAACTTCAGAAAAATTGAGCGCACCACTTATTGTTGTTGCTACTGAAGGTGGTAAATCAGCGAAGTCTGTTCGTAAATACTTCCCTCAAGCTAACATTCTAGCTATCACCACCAACACTAAAACAGCGGCTCAACTTTGCTTAAGCAAAGGTGTGGTTCCTCACGTGGTTGACGCTATCGAAAGCACAGATTCTTTCTATGCTCTAGGTAAAGAACTAGCCATCGAATCAGGTTTGGCTAACAAAGGTGATATCGTAGTAATGGTATCTGGTGCCTTAGTACCATCTGGCACGACTAATACTTCTTCTGTACACGTACTATAAGTTACAGCAGTAGAAGAGAAAGAGGCGCCTAAGGCGCCTTTTTTATTAGCTAGGGCTTGGGTTTTAATTCGGCCAAGTGCGCCATATCATTCAATATAGAATCAATTTGCTCTAAGGCTAACGCGTCAATATTTTCAGCACGAGGATAAAGCGGCTGCTGGCGGTCATCTAACCAATGGCTAACCCAATAATTGGTTGATAACAAAAACTCTCTCGCATATTGCTCGCTTATCGCTAAACAGCCACGTAAGCAAACATCTAAATACGACTGTAAAATGGGGCTATCGCTTTGCGGATGCCAATACTCTTGTGCCACATAGACATAAATTTTTATCGCTGGCTGAGGAAGCTCACTCAGTAATTCAACTTGCTCGGCTTTTAATAATACTCGGTCATAGCCCGCTTCGCGCTGATCAAGTTGGGCTAAAAAAGCCTCGTCGAAAGGGATCAAAACTCCGTTTACGCTAGCCTTAGCTTCAGGGCTAATTACCACAGCAGAACGGTCATTATAACCTTTAAGGCCACTCCAATAGCGTTGGTAGCCATGTAAACGCGCAGCATAGGCCTGCTCACCTGGGAAAGTACGTTGCCGACAATCTGCATCAATTAAACTGCCATAACCAAATATATAAACCACTACTCCTCCTTTAAATTGTTTTAACAGCAGCTATAACGCGAATAGCTGAAAAACCATAGATGACGCGACTTAGCTCCGCAAATATCATGCTTAAACGCCGTAATAATAAAAACTTAACAGTCGATAGAACAGCCGCGCACTCGGCTTAATTAGCAGCACACATTTTTATCACTCAGCACGCAGAATTATCCCGCTGCGGCTAGCTAATGACATGGACAAACATTAACATACTTGGCAGCACAGCATTCAAACTAATCATATTTAAGAGGTAACATGGATACAACTACACGCACAATGGATGTAGTAAAACGCATCGCACTAGTAGCGCATGACCATAAAAAGACCGCGTTAATTAACTGGGCTCAGCAACATCGCGAGGCTTTAACACAACACCAACTTTATGGCACTGGTACAACCGGTACTTTATTAGCCCAACAAGGCTTTGAAGTTACGGCGCTATTGAGTGGCCCCATGGGCGGTGACCAGCAGTTGGGGGCAATGATAGCCGAAGGGAAAATCGATTTAATGATCTTCTTTTGGGATCCACTAGATGCGGTTCCTCATGATCCAGATGTGAAAGCACTATTACGCTTAGCGGCGGTATGGAACATTCCGATGGCGACCAACCAAGCAACGGCTGACTTTATTTTAGCCAGCCGTCATTTTAATCAGCAATTTTCAGTCGATGTGCCTGATTACGCAGGCTATTTAAAGAAACGAACCCAGTAATACTAAGCTGCGCTCTGGCCCTCTGAGCTCCCCGCTCGGATCCTAAATAGTTTTCCAGAATGAGTGCGGTTAGCCTTATAGTCGGGTTGTAAGAAGCGAGGGCGAATTGACTTTAGATGCTCAATTTGCTCTTCGTTTAACTTACCTACCGGCAAGCCCAAAGCCTTGTAACTTAACAGCGGTCGAGCGGCTAGATTAATCATCATATCAACATTACTACGCTGCTCTTGAACGTGTTGTTGGTTCATCGGCTTCAGCACCCCGTTGTTTAACAGGTTCAGCACTGCTGGCTCATTCAATGGCAGACTCAACACACTACGGCGAGTAATAATAAATTCGCGAAGTATTGCTCGCTCAGAATGGTCCAAACAAGCGATCATCGCTGAGAGGCGCTGTAATTCACGGCGCTGCTGTATGCCTGCGCTAATCATAGCCACCAGCAATAACAAGCAACGGCTAAGAAAAAACGCCAAGCCAGCTATACAACTCAGCACCAGGGCTACATTTAACTCAGCACTTAAGCCGCCCTCAGGTAACCATTGCTGAGGTAGCACTAATACCATCGCACTGGCAATCAATAACCACGCCATGAAAATGTCTAAGATGCCCCAGCGGGCCAATAAACGACCTATAAACTCCATTATTCTCTACTCCTGACAAAAAGCTGACTCTTCGGTAAGGAGATAGCAAAGCCTATGCCAAGTAATGGAGCGTAATCATTCTCAGCTAGCTCTTTATATTAACTAAGCAGGCTGTGCTAAGGGAACTTTAGCTAAAGCCTCATGCATTAGTTCAATACCGACACCAGGTTTATGGGCATTTTCGCTAAGGTGACGTCGCCAAGCTCGCGCGCCCACGCAACCTTGGAACAGCCCCAACATGTGTCGGCTAATATGTTGCAGCCGCCCACCGTTGGCTAAGTGCTGTTCAATATACGGCAGCATCAACTCAACCACTTGATGGCGACTAAGAGGCTCGCCGGGAGCGTCAAAGATCCGTTGATCTACTTGCGCCAAAATATACGGATTTTGATAGGCTTCTCTGCCAACCATCACTCCATCTACATGCTGTAGATGCGTTTCTGCTTGCTCTAGGTCAGTAATACCGCCGTTAACGCTAATATTAAGCTGCGGGTAATCCTGCTTTACTTGGTAAGCGCGTTGATAATTTAAAGGGGGGATATCGCGGTTTTGCTTCGGGCTCAAACCCGATAACCAAGCTTTACGCGCATGGATAATGAAAGTCTCGCAGCCAGTAGCAGCCACGGTCTCAATGAAATCTTGTAAAAACGGGTAACTGTCTTGCTCGTCTATGCCTATTCGTGTTTTAACTGTTACTGGAATGCTCACTTGCTGCTGCATTTCTAACACACACTCAGCCACCAGATTAGGCTCAGCCATCAAACAAGCACCGAAGCGACCATTTTGCACTCTATCAGAAGGGCAGCCCACGTTAAGATTAACTTCATCATAACCCAAGTCTTCTGCTCGTTTTGCACATTCAGCTAAAGCCTTCGGTTCAGAACCGCCCAACTGCAAAGCAACTGGGTGCTCCTGCTCAGAATAACCAAGATAGTCGCCCTTGCCGTGTAAAATGGCGCCCGTTGTCACCATCTCCGTATACAACAGGGTATTTTTACTCATTAAGCGATGAAAATAACGGCAGTGACGGTCGGTCCAATCGAGCATGGGAGCGACCGAAAAGCGCAAAGATGGATGCATAGTTAAAGCCTCTGTTGATTGATAATTTTAGCCATACATTCCATGACGGCACAACGCGCTAAAGTTACTGCGGCGCTATTTACACAGAAACAGCGCTTGCAGTGCTAGCTCAACGCTAAAACGTTGGGCTGGCGATTATACAGACTGCAACTAAGTGCTTCAATTAGGCTCACCCTAATTCATTTCTGAACGATAACCCCAAGACTTACCAATTGCTAATTCAAGCCGCCTCTACGAGAGAGCCACCATAAGCGCAGGCCATAATACGAGAGAATATTTATTCGAGTATCAATAATGGTCGCATTTTCAGTGAAATAGTTCGTAAAAAAAGGACTTGGAGTTGCAGCTCATCGGATCTCGTGCGATTCTTAATAGCACTATCAAAAAATATGTGATCACGGCTAAGCGCTACTAACAATAAGACCAAAGCGTAAGCTTCATTCACCCTAAGCTGGAAGTAATCTGTCACTATGGACGTAAATTTTGTAAACCCCTTTTTAAAGTCGTTATTAAACGTACTCAGCACTATGGCCCAGCTTGAGTTAAAACCAGGTAAGCCAGGCCTAAAAAAAGACGAGGTCGCTCGAGGTGATGTATCAGGCCTAATTGGTATGGTTGGCCCACAAACTAAAGGTTCACTCTCAATCAGTTTTGACAAGGGGCTCGCCATCGAAATTATGCGCCGCATGTTAGGCGAAGCGCCAGACTCAATAAATGAAGAAGTCACCGACATGGTGGGCGAAATTACTAATATGGTGACTGGTGGTGCTAAGCGGCTATTAGCCGAGGAAGGCTACGACTTCAATATGGCCACGCCAGTGGTGGTTTCAGGACCTTCTCACACCATTACTCATAAAACCGAAGGGCCTAAGGTTTTAATTCCGTTTAGCTCTTTACATGGCAATGCCACCATAGAAATTTGTTTTGAAAATACCTAATCAACAAGTTTAGCCAAGTAAAAAGCCCGCTAATGCGGGCTTTTTGACTAATTAAGGAGGCTAAGCTTTAAAGCTATTATAGGCCTTCAGCGTTTGCTGATAGGTACTTAGCTACGCCCTCTGGGCTGGCGTCCATACCTTCTTTACCTTCTTCCCATTGAGCAGGACAAACTTCACCGTTTTTCTCGTGGAAGTTTAGCGCGTCAACCATACGTAACATTTCGTCGATGTTACGGCCTAATGGTAGGTCGTTAACTACTTGGTGACGAACTACACCTTCTTTATCGATAAGGAAAGAACCACGGAACGCCACGCCAGCTTCTGGATGCTCTACATCGTAAGCTTTACAAATTTCGTGTTTAACATCGGCAACCAATGGGTACTGAACTTGGCCAATACCGCCGTTTTCAGTAGAGGTGTTACGCCATGCATTGTGAGTAAATTGAGAATCAATAGATACGCCAACTACTTCAACGCCTTTGGCTTGGAAATCTTTGAAGCGGTGGTCAAAAGCGATCAACTCTGAAGGACAAACAAAAGTAAAATCTAATGGGTAAAAGAACACAACCGCTGTTTTACCTTTGATGTGCTCACTTAGAGTAAAGCTATCAACAATTTCACCATTACCTAGAACAGCTGCAGCAGTAAAATCTGGAGCGGGACGACCAACTAATACACTCATTTCGAATTCCTTTAGTTAATTAAGTAGGTTATTAATCTCGCTAATAATGATGCGCGAATTCGCACAATTATACGAATTGTTCTAATCAATTAATTTGATAGGTTTAAACTATCAAATTTAAGATTAACAATTTAAGTTCCAATTAATAGCCTATAATCGGTAAATTGTAAATACTACTTTGTATAAGTTAATCTAACCCGAGAAGTGAGCTTGGTGACCAATTCATAAGCAATAGTACCCACAGCTTTAGCCACCTGCTCTACGGGCAGCTCTGGTCCCCACAATACTACTCTATCGCCAACTTTATCTTGGCTATCGCGGCCTAAGTCTACACACAGCATATCCATTGAGACTCTACCGACAATAGGCACCACACGACCGTTAAGCCAAACCGGCGTACCATTAGGCGCGCTGCGCGGGAAACCATCACCGTAACCCATGGCCACTACACCTAAGCAGGTATCGTGAGGTGCTTGCCACGAAGCACCATAGCCAACGCTTTCACCTTTGGGGTGTTCACGTACTGCAATCAAGTTTGATTGCAGAGTCATCGCCGGAATCAGGCCAAAATCGGCACCACAATTATCAACTTGAGGAGATATGCCGTACATCGATATACCGGGCCGATTCCAATCGCTATGAGACTGAGGCCATAACAATACTCCCGCCGAGTTAGCTAAGGAGCACTCACCGCCCAACCCGCTGCTCAGCGAACTAAACAAATCAATCTGTTGCAAGGTTAACGGGTGGTCTAGCTCATCAGCACAAGCAAAGTGGCTAATTAACTTAAGCGGTTGCTGAATATTTGGGCTGCGCTTAATTCGGGGCAATAAGGCATGAAACTGTTCGGCCAAAAAACCCAAACGGTGCATGCCTGTGTCCAGCTTGACCCACGTATCAAGCGGCCGTTCAAGTGTTAAGTTTTCTATCAGCGTCAGTTGCTGTTCACTGTGTAGCACCGCAGCCACTTGATGCTGCGCTAAAGCGTGTGCTTCAGAGGCATCAAAGAAGCCTTCTAAAGCCAATATATAAGACTGGATCCCCGCTTGGCGCAGCGCCATCGCTTCTGGGGTACGGGCCACAGCAAAGCCATCAGCAAGGTCAGCCAAGGCTTCAGCTACTTCTAACATACCGTGGCCGTAAGCATTGGCTTTAACCACTACCAAAGTTTTACTATTAGGCGCAGCTTGCTTTAATAAGCCGAGATTATGTCTTAAGGCAGCCAGTGAAACCTGTGCATTTGCTATGTCCATTCGAACCTATTCGTCGTCGTAGAACTCACCGGCCCAATTATCGAACCGTGAAAAGTGGCCTTGGAAAGTCAACGGCACTCGACCAATAGGACCATTACGCTGTTTACCAATAATAATTTCGGCCAAGCCTTTGTTATCCGTACCCTCGTTATAAACTTCATCACGATAGATAAACATGATTAAATCGGCATCCTGCTCAATAGAGCCCGATTCACGTAAATCCGAGTTAACCGGACGTTTATCGGCACGCTGCTCCAAACTACGGTTTAACTGTGATAAGGCCACCACAGGCACATTTAACTCTTTGGCTAATGATTTAAGCGAGCGAGAAATTTCGGCAATTTCCAAGGTTCGGTTTTCACTTAAACCAGGCACCTGCATCAATTGCAGATAATCTATCATGATCATACTAAGGCCGCCTTCTTCACGCGCAACCCGGCGCGCTCGAGAGCGCACTTCCGTGGGGGTTAAGCCTGAAGAATCATCCACATACATTTTCGATTTTTCAGCCATTAGGCCCATAGTAGAAGATAAACGCGCCCAATCATCATCATCCAAACTACCGGTACGGATTTTGGTTTGATCGATTCGCCCTAATGAAGCCAGCATCCGCATCATGATTTGCTCAGAGGGCATCTCTAAACTGAAAATAAGCACTGGCTTATCTTGAGTCATCGCTGCATATTCACAGAGATTCATGGCAAAAGTAGTTTTACCCATCGACGGACGCGCCGCCACAATAATCAAGTCTGAGCCCTGTAAGCCACTGGTTTTCTTATCTAAGTCAGCAAAACCGGTTGATACTCCAGTGACCCCGTCGTTCGGCGCTTTGTATAACTCTTCAATTTTATCAATGGTTTGCGCCAGCAAGCCTTTCACTTCTTTAGGGCCTTCGTTAGCATTGGCGCGTGATTCGGCAATTTTAAATACTTTACTCTCGGCGAAATCCAGTAAGTCGCTACTCTTACGCCCAGCGGGTTCATAACAACTATCGGCAATTTCGTTGGCCACTGCGATCAACTCACGCGTTACCGCCCGCTCTCGAACAATTTCAGCGTAAGCGCGAATATTCGCCGCACTGGGGGTGTTTTTAGCGATCTCGCCAAGATAAGCGAAACCACCTATATCATCTAGCTGTTCTTGGCGCTCTAGCTCTTCTGACACCGTCACCAAGTCAATCGGCTGTCCGCTTTCAGCTAGGCGGTGCATTGCGGCAAAAGTATATTGGTGGGCACGCTGATAGAAATCTTGCTCAACTACCAACTCTGAGACGTTGTCCCAAGCATTATTATCTAACATCAATCCACCCAACACGGCTTGCTCTGCTTCAAGCGAGTGCGGTGGCACTTTCAGTTGATCAATTTGTGAGTCTCTAGGCTTTTTACTTTTAAAATCACGAGAGGGCATGCGGGCTGCCATAATCTGTCATTGCGGTTGTTCAATACTGTTGTCTATTATGCGGGAATATCATAACGACACCAAGTAGCATTTGGCCAAATCGACGAAACAAAAAAGCCAGCCCACGGCTGGCTCAGTGTTTAAATACAGTCATTACATTGCGGCAAAATAAGCAGCAAGTTCTGCAATTTCTGCATCAGTTAAGCTTGCAGCCTGAGCTTGCATTACCATAGCTTGACCACCACTGCGTTGTTTATCCCGATAAGCCTTTAGTGAAGTCACTAAATACTGCTCATTTTGACCGGCCAAATTAGGGTAACCAGGAATAGTGGCTTTTCCATCTGCGCCATGACAAGCGGCACATAGCGGGGCTTTAGCTGGCGCTGCACTAACCGTTGATGCAACAAATGGAATTGATAGTGCTAGTGCAAGGATCAATTTATTCATTTTCGTCCTCTTTATTGTTTTGGGATCGCAAATACATCCACCCTGAGGCTATCACTCCACACAAGCCAGCTTCAGGTTTAATTGAGCATAGCAAAGAAAACATAAGAGCAACAGCATCAACACCTTAGAACATGAGCCCTCTAAAATATTGAGATGGCAGGCCCCTGCAAGCTGTCCTCGGCGTCATGCGTCACCAAAATGGCAGGAATAGCTAAGGCTTCTATCTTTGCCTTCACGAAAGTCCTGAATTGCTTACGTAGCGGTTTATCCAATTTACTAAAGGGCTCATCCAGCAATAATAACTTAGGTTCGGCCAATAAACTGCGTAATACGCTAACCCTAGCTCGTTGCCCTCCCGAGAGGCTAGCAATATCGCGCATTTGATAACCGGCCATGGCGGCATCTTCCAAGGCTTGAGCAATAAGCGAGTCTGCTTGCTGGCGTTGGTTTGGGGCTAAGCCATAACGCAGGTTTTGCGCAACATTAAAATGCGGGAATAATAAGTCGTCTTGAAACAATATTCCCACCTCTCGCTGCGCTTGAGGCAAACTTAATATGGACTTACCCGCCAATTCAACCGAACCAGAGCAGCAAAATTGGCTATCGAGAGTGCCTGCTAACGCCGCCAAAAAACTCGACTTACCACAACCGCTAGGTCCCATAAGTGTAACAATTTCGCCCCCAGCCACTTGCAGATTCAAATCTTTTAACAGGCAATGCTGAGCTAAGCTTAAATTGAAGTTTTCTATGTGTAACATTAATTTTGCATTTCCCGTCGCTGACGATAACGCCATTTAGGCCAAATAATCACCATGCTATACACGAGCAAGGGCAATAAGGTTTGCCAGAGCACCATGACTGCAGTGATCCGTCTATCCCCTCCCGACGCCAAGGCCACCGCTTCAGTGGTGAGGGTGCTAAAGCGTCCAGCCCCGACAAACAAGGTTGGCAAATATTGGGCAATACTAACCGCAAAGCCGATCGCGAAAGCAAACCCTAAGGGCCGCGATAACATCGGCAGTTTTACTTTTAATAAACTTCGCCAATAACTATGCGATAGGCTAACGGCCGCCTGCATATAACGCTGATCAAAACTACGGTAGCTATCGACTAAGGACAAATAAACATAAGGCAGTACAAAAACGAGATGAGCCCAAATCACGCTAATCAGCAGGCCATCCCAGCGATAACGAAACAGTTCGACCTGCATACCAAATAAGAAAGCCACTTGCGGCAATAGCAAAGGCAAGTAGATCACCACCGACCACCAGCCATTGCTAAGCTGCTGTTTCACTTGATACTCCAAACAAGCTATCACCAAAAACAAGCTCAACGCAGCAGACGCCACAGCAATGATTAAACTGTTTAACAAGGGTTCAACTAAGTAATGGCCTGCCTGCCGCCAATAATGCAAGCTCCACTCACTGGGCAAGGCTTCTGGGAAACGCCAACGCCAAGCAAAAGACCAAAGCACCATCAGCAGTAAACTCAATACCAAGCAGAGCATTATTGCTGCCAGTAATAAAGGAGCCGCTCTTGATTGCCTCCCTGGCTTACGACGGCCGTTCATAGCCCGAGCCAAACTCGCCGCCAGATACGCTCTCTCTAACAGCAGCGCCAGCGCCAAACTCAAAGCGACTAATGCCAGTAACAGCAAGGCACCCGCAGCCCCCGGTAAACGCTGATTAATATCACTATCACTAAACCACTGCCAAACCAATAAAGCTAAGGTAACCGGTCGACTAGGGCCAATAATCTGGGCTACATCCACTACTGTTAAAGAAAACGCCAATACACAAAAAAACGCCAAGCGAATTCGTCGCAGCAATTGCGGGAATAAGATTTGAGTCCACACTTGCTGTTGTGAATAACCAAAGCTTTGTCCCACCATTAAACTGCGTTTGACCGGTAACTGTGAGCAGGCAGCTAACAGGACGAATAGTAAAAAAGGTAATTCTTTAAGCCATAAAGCCAAAATAAGGCTCAAGCCCCACGGATCTTGAGTGGTTTGCCATAAGGGGGGATAGTTAAAACCACTTAGCCAAGGGGAGACCCAGCGCATCAACCAGCCACTGGGAGCCAGCAAGAACAATAGGGCGATGGCCATGGCAACATGAGGAATAGCCAAAAAAGGGGCGAGCGATTTTTCCAACCAGCGCCAGCACTTTGTTTGGTAACAATGCATTAGCAACCACAAGGCGCAAGCTAAGGAAAGCAGCGCCGCAACCCAGCCGGTAAACAAGCTTAAGGCTAGCGAGTGCCACAAAGGGCGATAAGCGAACAACTGTTGCCAAGGCGCAAAGTTAAATTCATTCTTACCCGCTATAGGAAAGTAGCCAAAGGCTGGCAGCAGGGTCGCCACCAAGCCAAAACCGACCGGTAGCAATAGCAACAATAAACTAATCGCGGGAAAAACAATCCCTGCCCTATCGTATAAACGCCTCATCGGCTATAACGGCGCAACCATTCAGCTTCCAATAAAGTCACCCAGCTGGCATGTGGTTCAGCCAGCACGTTAGCACGATCTTGCACGCTTAAACTGGCTGGGCTTAACTGTTGCTGAAATAGCTGTCGTTGTTCGGTATTAAGTTTATCCATACTCAAAACACTAGGATCCCCCCAATAACTAAGATCCGATTTACGCGCCTGCGCCTCGGGTGACAATAAAAAGTTCGCTACCACCATCGCCGCAGCGGTAGCTTTACTATTAAAGGGAATAGCTAAGAAATGGGTATTAGCAATGGTTCCAGCTTGATGAACATAACTACGGACAGATTCAGGTAACAAACCCTGCCGAATGCCAGCTGCAGGCTCATTAGGATTAAAAGTAAAGGCTATCGCTACTTCACCGTCATTTAGCAACTGTTGCATCTGCCCACTGCCACTGGGGAAGCTTAAACCGCGGCGCCACATTAAGGGATGCAGCTTATCCAAAAAACGCCACAACTCGGCGGTTAATACTTCAAACTGCGGCTTGTCTACCGCTTGATAGAGCACGCTCTTATCTTCAATTAACTCCAACAGAGCCTGTTTAATAAAGGTAGTGCCATAAAAGCTTGGCGGAGCGGGATAGCTAAATAAACCAGGATGCTGTTCCAAATAAGCTAATAGCTCTAGCATCGACTTGGGTGGCCCTGACAGGCGGGCGCTATCGTAATAGAAAGTAAGCTGAGCGCCTCCCCATGGCGACTCATATCCCTCAACCGGAAGAGTAAAATCGTAAAGCAACGCCGGGCTTTGTTGATCGGTAAGGGCTAAGTTAGGTAAGCGCTGGCTAAATGGTCCAAACAGCAAATCAGCCTGTTTAAGCGCTCGGAAATTTTCACCATTCACCCAGACTAAATCAACACTGCCACCTTCGGTTCTGCCGCTGATTTTCTCTGCCAGAATGCGGCTCACCACATTGGCAGTTTCGCTCACTTTTACATGTTCTAAATTAATAGCATAACGCTGCTCGACTTGTTCGCCAGCCCAACGAATATAAGCATTAATGTTATCGTCACCAGCCCAAGCATTAAAATAAACGGTTTGCCCTTTTGCGGCTTGCTCCAGCGTTTGCCAGTTTTGCTCAGCCTGTACTACCAGACTCACAAAAGCACTAAAGACTATAAATAATAAACGCACACTCGCTCTCCTTGTTTAAGTGACGCTAACTGCCACTCTAAGCTTCCTTTAATTAAACCGATTTCAAGACCAGTCTCTTTCATTAATGCCTAAGATCATAGCCAATATACAAAAAAACCGCGCCAAGGCGCGGTTTTTTGCAAGCTATTAAACTGAAATTATTCAGCAGCAACAACTTGTAGAGTAACAGTAGCACTTACGTCTGAATGAACTTGGATAACAACGTCCACTTCACCAGTATTACGTAGTACACCGTTTGGTAGGCGAACTTCAGATTTCACTACTGCAACGCCAGCGGCAGTTACCACATCAGCGATGTCGCGAGTACCGATAGAACCGAATAGTTTACCTTCTTCACCAGCTTTAGCTTCAACAACAATCGCTTCTAGAGCGTTTAGTTGTTCTGCGCGAGCTTCAGCTTGTTTTAGAGCGTCTGCAAGTTTAGCTTCTAATTCTGCACGGCGAGCTTCAAAAACTTCAACGTTAGATTTAGTTGCTGGTACTGCTTTACCTTGTGGGATCAAGAAGTTACGTGCGTAACCTGCTTTCACATTAACCTGATCACCTAAACCGCCTAAGTTAGCGATTTTGTCTAATAGAATAATTTCCATTACCTTTCCTCGAAAATGTAAGTTGAGTTAGGCCAATTGCAACGCCGATTTACTTATGTAAATCAGTGTATGGCAATAGAGCCAGGTAACGAGCACGTTTAATAGCGCGTGCAAGTTGACGTTGGTATTTAGCGCTTGTACCAGTAATACGGCTAGGTACAATTTTACCACTTTCAGTGATGTAGTTTTTCAATGTTGCAGTATCTTTATAATCGATCTCTACAACACCTTCCGCTGAGAAGCGGCAGAATTTACGACGACGGAAAAAACGTGCCATAACATTATCCTCATGATAACAAATCAATTTCCGAAGCATGAAGAACCAATCGATAATTACCGTTGGCGGCTTTGTGGCTATGTATAAAACCACTTACCCTGACTTCACACCCCATACTTATATGCGATGAATCTTGCTTTAAAATATCGCCACTTGCGACCACTGCCATTTGGCAATAGGCTTGGCGAGAAAATCCAGCTTCTTGCTGCTGCGAACGATGCTCTACCCAAAACTGGCAATGAGCAACCCCCGCCGGACTGATTGTGCGTTTTGGTGCGCGTAAAACCCGCCCTTGCAAAACCAATCTATTTTCAGACATTCGTCTTATTCTTCGCTAGTTGACTCTTCTTCAGCTTCTACTTGAGGAGCTTCGTCAGTTGCTTGGTCTTCACGACGAGCTGAACGCTCATCGTCACGACGAGCTGGACGCTCATCTTTAGCTTTAGCAATTGCAGATGCTTCTGTGATAGCAGACTTAGTGCGCATGATCATGTTACGGATAACAGCATCGTTGAAACGGAAAGCAGTTTCCAACTCATCAACAACTTCTGCGCTAGCTTCGATGTTCATAAGAACATAGTGGGCTTTGTGCAATTTTTCGATTGGGTAAGCCAATTGACGGCGGCCCCAGTCTTCCAAGCGATGGATGCTACCGCCGTTATCATTGATAACTGCTGAGTAACGCTCGATCATACCTGGAACTTGTTCGCTCTGGTCTGGGTGGACCATGAATACGATTTCGTAATGACGCATGATTGCTCCCTACGGGTTATAGCCTCGTTCATGGTACAGTCAAACCGAAGAGGCAAGGAACTAAAAATAAAATGACTGTTTTAGGGGCGCAAATTCTATGTGAAGGTGAGATTTTAATCAAGTTAAATTAACGCCCCTGTACAAATAAAAAAGGAGGCGTAAATACGGCCTCCTTTTAGACGTAAACAGAGCTCACATTTAACGGCGTTGACGCACCGCCTCAAACAAACAAATCCCTGCTGCTACCGACACATTTAAGCTGGAAACAGCGCCTAACATCGGTAATTTGACTAACTCGTCACAGGTCTCACGCGTTAAGCGCCGCATCCCGGTTCCCTCTGCGCCCATCACGATGGCCATCGGTCCCTGTAATTTACTGTCGTAAATGAACTGTTCGGCCTCACCAGCCGTGCCGACAACCCACACCCCTAACTGTTGTAAATCACGTAAGGTTCTCGCAAGGTTTGTCACCACCACTAAAGGCACTGTTTCGGCGGCACCACAGGCCACCTTTCGTACCGTAGCATTCAATTGCACCGATTTATCTTTAGGCACAATCACTCCCGCCACTCCAGCGGCGTCGGCATTACGTAAACACGCACCTAAATTATGCGGATCGGTCACGCCGTCCAAGACTAAAAACAGCGGTGCAGTAGTAGCTTCAACTAACTGCTTTAAATCGTGTTCATTATAGCCACGCCCCGCCTTAACCCGAGCAACGATCCCCTGATGTTGGGTACTCTCTGCTTTATCGTCTAGCGCCTTACGCGGCATAAACTGAACCGATGCGCCTAAACGACGTAACTCATTCAACAAGGGTAATAAGCGCTCATCTTGACGGCCTTTAAGGGCGAAGACTTCTATAATTCGCTCGGGGCTACGTTCGAGTAAGGCCTGCACCGCATGCAGACCATAAATAACTTGTTGGCTCATATTTAATTCTTCTGTTGTTTAGCGACGCTGCGCTCTTTTTTACCCGGCCGTTGCTTGCGTTTTTTACTGGGTTTCTTACGCTGCTTCGGCTGGCTATCACTGTTGGATTTGGCTTTTTTAGCTGCAGGATCACGTTGCTGCCACGGGCTAAAGCCACCTTTATTTTCTCCCGCCGAGCTACTCTCTGACTTAGCTGCGCGACGCTTACCCTTATTTTTACTATCACGGTGGCGCTGTTTATTGCGCCCTTTGTTACGTCCTTCTTCGGTTGGCTCAGGTTTAATAAACCGTTGCCCCCGCCCACCGTCTTTACCGCTGCGAGCTGGACGCTCAAACTCATCGGCTTGACCGTCTTTATTGACCACCACAAATTCCATCTTACGGTCGGCCATGTTCACCGCAGCCACCTTAACCCGTAAGGCATCGCCAATCCTAAAGCGCTTACCGGTATTTTCCCCCACCAGCAGCTGACGAGCGGCATCATAATGATAATAATCACCGCGTAAAGAGTTGATGTGCACTAAACCATCGATATGAAACTCATCCAAACGAGCAAAAAAGCCAAAACCGGTTACCGCAGCAATGGTGGCGGGTAAGACTTCACCAACATGATCCTGCATGTACTCACACTTAAGACTGTCCGCGACTTCTCTAGTGGCATCATCGGCACGACGTTCAGTCATCGAGCACTGCTCGCCAAACTTGTCCATCTCCTCATCTTGGTAGGCAAAACCACCGGTGGCGGTCCACTTATGCTTTAAGCTTTTACCCGCTGCGTCGGCCTCAAGTTTACTCACCAAGTACTTAATCACCCGATGCAATAATAAATCGGGGTAGCGACGAATTGGCGAGGTGAAATGGGCATAGGATTTTAACGCCAGGCCGAAGTGACCAATATTGTCTGGCTGATACACCGCCTGCATCATTGAACGTAACAACATGGTTTGAATCAGCTCAATATCAGGGCGCTGCTGGATAGCCTCAACTAAGTTGAAATAGTCACTCGGCTGCGGCTCTTCACCGCCACCTAACGGTAAGCCCAATTCATTTAAAAACCCCCTAAAATTAGTGAGACGCTCTTTTCCTGGGCGATCGTGCACTCGGAATAAAATCGGCTGGCGATGCTTCTCTACAAACTTGGCCGCAGCCACGTTTGCTTGAATCATGCACTCTTCAATCATCTTGTGCGCATCATTACGGGTGAGCGGAATAATTTGTTCAATTTTTCGCTGGGCATTAAAGATGAAGCGAGTTTCCTGGGTTTCTAGCTCAATCCCCCCTCGTTCGGAGCGGGCTTGTTTTAAAGCTAAGTACAAACGATGTAACTCTTGTAAATGAGGAACTTGTTCAGCATAACGCTGACTTAAGGCTTCATCACCCTCCAAAATCGCAGCCACTTTATTGTAAGTAAAGCGAGCATGAGAATGCATCACTGCTTCGTAGAATTTATAACCCGATAAGCGCCCAGCTGCCGAAATCGTCATTTCGGCCACCATACACAAACGGTCAACGTTGGGATTTAGCGAACACAAACCATTAGACAGTTGTTCCGGTAACATGGGAATAACTTGGTCAGGGAAGTACACCGAGTTGCCGCGATTTAAAGCTTCTTTATCTAAGGCCGAGTCGGGACGCACATAATAGGACACATCAGCAATCGCCACCCATAAACGCCAGCCACCTGATTTTTTAGCCTCACAGTAAACCGCATCATCGAAGTCGCGGGCATCTTCACCATCAATGGTAACCAGAGGTAAATCGCGTAAATCAACACGATTGACTTTAGCCTCGTCATCCACCTCTTCGGCGAGTTTCTCTACCGCTTTGCTTACCGCCTTGGGCCATTCGTGAGGGATATCGTGATTGCGTAAGGCGACTTGCACTTCCATACCCGGTGCCATTTTTTCGCCAAGAATATCAATCACTTTACCAACGGCCAACTTGGGTGCTGAGGGACGACTAACCACCTCAACCACCACCACTTGCCCTTGGCGGGCACCCGCGGTATCGTTTTTACCAATGATAATGTCTTGATTAATTCGAGTATCATCAGGCACCACATAGCGGTGATTACCTTCAACAAAAAAGCGCCCCACCAATTCGACTTTGCGCGCTTTAAGCACCCGTATCACTTGGCCTTCACGACGCCCTCGCTTATCCATACTTGAAGGTGCTGCCAGCACAAAATCATTATGAAAGACCTTGCGCATTTCCTTCGCTGGAAGAAATAAATCACTACCTTCTTGGGTGGTTTTTAAAAAGCCAAAGCCATCTCGGTGACCAATAATAGTTCCCGTCACTAAACCTAAACGTTCCGGCAAGGTATAAGCGCCAATGCGCGTGGTCACTAATAAGCCTTCTTCAAACATTTCAGCCAGAGTAGCCGCAAACTGGGCCTGCTGCTCGGCATTACACAGCGCTTGCAGCCAGTCCTTAGAAACTGGCGCCATTTCCTCGCTAACAGCAGCAAGAATGTGGGATTTGAGAGTGGCTGATACAGCCTGATTTTGCATTAACTCACCTATAAGCTAGAACCATTAAGGGACTCCTTAATAGAATAGCTCTATGTTAATGCTTTGTGCCTAGCTTTAGTAGGGTTGGTTGCTCGCTTTAGCCTTAACTACCACATATTCAGGCATTTTTTGGGCTAATTTAGCCAATAGTTGGCTTGCCTGCCTATGGGTTTGCTTGTCGGCAATAATCGAATGATGCAACCAGCGGTAGGCATCTTCATAATCGTAGGGGCTACCGTTACCGTCAACATACAGCTGCACCAAACGCAGCTGTGCGGCCAAAAAGCCACGCCCCGCGGCTTCTCTTAATAATGGAATCGCCTTTGCGTAGTCTTGTTGTACCAAGGTTCCGGTAGCGTAATAACGGCCTAATTGTTCCATTGCAGCGGCTAAACCTTGGTTAGCTGCTCGCCACATGTACATCACGCCCAACTCTGGATCGGCATCTACGCACACTCCCCAGGCCAACATATCTCCCCACAGAAACTGATAACTAGGAATAGCAACAATTTCTGCACGAGCTTCAATATCTTCGACCAACTGGCAATCATCTGCCTTCACCCGAGCAAGATGTTGGTTTTTATTGATCCATGCAATCAATTCATCTTGTTGGTATAACTGCACCGCTTCAATAGCAGGAGGGCTAGTATATTCTGTAGGATCAGTATTCACCATTTCGGAACTAGCTGGCTCCGCTTCATCGTCGACCGACAAAGCATCAATCGATTCAGCATGGGCAAGGCCTAACACGGCCCACAAAACTAATGAAATAACGTGCTTATTCATATCCAATCCTCTTAACAATTAAGCTATCGGCAGGCATAGAAAAAGCTATAGTAGCTTTAGCATAAAAAAAGGAGCGCTAAGCACTCCTTTCATTTAGCTTCGCGAGGCCTTACACAAATTCAATACCTTTTTCGATATCGCCATGTAAGGTATCTAACATGCCTTCAATGGCCTGTTTTTCAAACTCACTCACTTCACCGTAAGGTAAGATTTCAACTACACCTTGCGCACCAAGACGCACTGGCTGAGCAAAAAACTGAGCATGTTCACTGCCGCCATCAACATAAGCACACTCAATAACGTCTTCGCCTTGAGCAGCTTTAACCAAAGACAAACAAAAACGCGCTGCTGCTTGGCCCATAGAAAGCGTAGCACTTCCGCCACCGGCTTTAGCTTCAACCACTTCGGTGCCAGCATTTTGGATGCGAGTCGTCATCGCCGCAATTTCTTCGTTGGTAAAAGAAATACCGTCTAGTTGCGACAACAATGGCAAAATAGTTACACCACTATGACCACCGATCACATTCAGTTTAATGTCGGCTGGATTTAAACCTTTGGCTTCAGCGATAAAAGTCTCAGAACGAATCACATCTAAAGTAGTCACGCCAAATAACTTAGCGGGATCATAAACACCGGCTTTTTTCAGTACCTCTGCGGCGATAGGCACAGTGGTATTCACCGGATTGGTAATAATACCGATGCAAGCTTTAGGGCAGGTTGCGGCCACTTTTTCGATAAGGTTTTTAACAATACCAGCATTAATGTTGAATAGATCTGAACGATCCATTCCCGGCTTGCGCGCCACACCAGCTGAAATTAATACGATATCGGCTCCTTCTAAGGCAGGGCTGGGGTCTTCACCTGCGAATCCTTTAATCGCCACTTGCGTAGGAATGTGGCTTAAGTCAACAGCAACCCCTGGGGTTACTGGAGCAATATCGTATAGCGAAAGTTCAGAACCAGCGGGTAACTGGGTTTTTAATAGTAATGAAAGGGCTTGGCCAATTCCGCCTGCAGCTCCTAATACGGCAACTTTCATCCAACTTCTCCATGCTTTTTTTGTAGTAGTAGAGGGGACGTCTATAAAGACTCTGACAAGATAACGGAATACACCTAAAAATACAATTTGGTAACATTTTTAAAGCAAGTTAAAAACAGTAAAACCTTGCCTCTATCACACTTTAACAACACTATATAAGACCTTGGTCTAACAGACTTTACTGTTTAAAATAGTGCTTGTATAGGCTTTGGTAGCGACCATTGTTTTTTAACACAGTAAGGGCATGATTGATTTGTTGTAACAAACTTGGATTTTGTTTAGATACAGCAATGCCCAAGCCCCCTACCGGGTATTTGGGCTCAACTTGGGTAACAAAACCTGTATGACTAGCAAGCCAATACTGCGCAGCTGCCGCATCTAAAAAGACTGCATCAATTTTACCCTGGCTTAAATTAGCCAGTGCTAGCTGATAACTCGGATAGGAAATTGACAATAATTCGGGGCGTTGACTGCGCAGAAAATGCTGAAAACTAGAGCCACTTTGTACCGCAATAACCGAAAAGTCAGCCAACTCAAACCCAGCATGACTAATGTATACCGCCGTATTTTCGAAATAAGGCTGGCTAAAACTCACTTGCTCTAAGCGAGCATCGGTAATATCTAAGGCCGATATGGCTAAGTCATAATTACCCGCGGCCACGCTATCCAATAAACTATCAAACGGCTGATGGTAAAACTCACAGCGGCGCTTAATTTGCTGGCATAGCGCCTTGGTCAGGGCTATATCAAAACCCACAATCTGTTTATGTTCATTAAAGCTCTCGAAAGGGGGATAAGAAGCTTCGGTCACCACTCGCAATGGCACCTCTTCGGCGACTAGCCAATTGCTAAATAGAAGGGTAATAAAAAACAAAAACTTAAGCCACATCGTTAGCTACTCGTTTGGGATGAACTGCTTATACTAATCTAGCTTAGCAAAGCCTCCCAACTAATTAAAAGTTCGCCATTGTTCAAATCTGTGCCCAAGCGTGCATTTATATGCATAAATGTCGAATAAAGTTGATATAAGCCATAAACTTGGCGACAATAAGCACGGATTTATAAGCTCGGATCACCGATGAAATATAGCGATAAACAAGAACAATTAATTAAAGCCTTTAAGTCACTGTTGAAAGAAGAACGGTTTGGCTCACAAGCTGAAATTGTTACCGCCTTACAAGAGCAAGGCTTCGAAAACATTAACCAATCCAAAGTGTCCCGCATGCTAAGTAAATTTGGCGCGGTGCGAACTCGCAATGCGAAAATGGAAATGGTTTATTGCCTACCAGCAGAACTGGGGGTGCCAACTGTTTCTAGCCAATTAAAAATATTAGTATTAGAAATGGACTATAACGATGCGTTAATAGTTATCCATACTAGCCCCGGCGCGGCACAATTGATCGCTCGACTACTTGATTCACTGGGTAAAGCCGAAGGCATTTTAGGCACCATCGCCGGTGACGACACCATCTTTATCACGCCAACCCGTGATGTGGCTATTGCCGACGTTTACCAGTCAGTAAAAGAACTATTTGAAGCTGGATAACTCACCTCAACTCGGGTTAATGAGCGTTGTCATAGGATTTTTAATTTGCTTAGCTCTCAACGCTGTTTAAATGTCCTGAACAGGGCAAATTTGCGCAGTAATAGTAGGCTATTGTACGCAAACTTAACGCCGAGGATGGCTTTAAGGACGGCATTAACCTAATCCAAATTATGATTAACTACCTATCTTCGCTAAAGCTAGGCTTTAGCGAAGATATATGCCGCCTCTGCCGCTACCGACAACCACACCTTGGTTCCGGCACTCGCCTGCCAATGATCACGCATACGCGCATGTATTACTCGCTCAGGCATACTAGGTAACTGTAATCTAAAGTGCGTTTCATCACCCATGGCATGAACCGAAATCACCCTCGCTTCAACGTACTGACTGTTTTCTAGCTGGTGCACCACGATATCTTTTGCCCGTACAATCACTTCTACTGGCTGGGTTTCGGCTATCTGTTCGGTCAAAAAACAACCCAAAGGCGTATCAACTCTGCCTTGCTTCACACAACTTTCAAAACGGTTGCTCGGCCCAAACAAAGCTGCCACAAAAGCATTTTTAGGTCGTTGGTAAATCTCTTGAGGGCTATCATTTTGCACAATTCGGCCCTGCTCCATCACCACAATGCGATCAGCAATAAACATTGCCTCCAAGGGATCATGAGTAACCATCACAGCTGGCGTATTGCTTTTCTTCAATACATCGAGGGTTTCTTCGCGTACCTGTTGACGTAAATGCTCATCCAAGGCAGAAAAAGGTTCATCGAGTAATAGCGTGTTCGGCTCTGGAGCCAAAGCCCGAATTAAAGCAACTCGTTGCTGCTGGCCACCAGACAAGGTATGAGGAAAACGCTCTAGCAAACCTTGCATGCCCATAGAAGCCAAACTGTCTTCAATCCACTGCTTACGTTGTTGGATATTTTGCTGCTTCCGTAAGCCGTACTCTATATTCTTACGCACGCTCATGTGCGGAAACAAAGCATAGTCTTGAAACATCATGCCAATACTTCGCTGCTCTGGTGCCATATGGATAGCTTGCTCTGGCGCGGCAACTAGCTGTTGCTGCAAATATAACTCACCACTTTGTAGGCGCTCTAAACCCGCAATTAAACGTAACAGCGTGGTTTTACCGCAACCAGAAGGCCCCAATAAGGCTACGATTTGATTGCTTTCCACCTCAAAATTAATATCCCTTAAGGCCTGTTGCTTTCCGTAAAAGTGATTAACTTGTCGTAAAACAATACTCATTATGTTGTTACATCCTTAAGTGCGGCTCTGCGAAGAACTAATATTTCGGCTCATGATAATTACCGGAATAATCCCCGCTAACAATATGGTTAGTGCCGCTAGCGAACTCTGTTCCAATTGCTCCAATGAAGCCAAGTCCCAGACTTGAGTAGACAGCGTATTAAAATTAAATGGGCGCAATATTAAGGTAATCGGCAACTCTTTCATGGTATCGACGAAGACCAATAGTATTGCGGTTAATAAACTGGGCCGAATTAACGGCAGATGGATCCGCCAAAGTGTTTTACCTGAACGGCTACCCAATATTCTTGAAGCGTCATCCATTTCTGGAGTAATTTTACTCAAGCTAGCATCTAGGGTGCGGTAACTTAAAGCGATAAAACGCAAGGAGTAAGCTAGCACCAAGGCGCCTCCGGTGCCGGTTAACAGCAAGCCGGTGGGATAGTCAAACCAAGCCTGCATGAGTCGGTCAACCCAGTTATCAAACAAGCCTAAGGGATACAAAATACCCACCGCTAATACCGCCCCCGGTAAGGCATAGCCTAAGGTAGCCGCTTCCGCGATGCTACGCATTTGGCTACTTTTAGACAAACGTACACCGTAAGCCAAGAGCAGACCTAAACAGCTGGTTAACAGCGCCGCCATCACCGCTAAAGAAAAACTATTCCAAGCACTAGCTAGGTATTGCTCTAGGCCCGCATCGAGACTACGAATGGCGTAATGGCTTAATACCCCGACAGGCAATAAAAAACCAAGACAAATCGGCAATAGGCACAATAAACAAGCGGCATAAGCTTTCGCGCCAGTGAGCGGTTCGGCAAACATAGCAGGGGATTGGCCAGTTAACTTGTAAAACTTACCAGCGTGGCGGCTATAACGCTCTAAGCCTAACAACAAAATGGAAAAGCTGACTAACATCAATGCTATCTGCGCTGCCGCCGATAAGCTGCTCATGTTTAGCCATACATCAAAGATCCCTGCGGTTAAAGTGGGTACCGCAAAAAACTCCACCGTGCCATATTCGTTAATGGTCTCCATTAACGCCAACGTCACCCCTACCACTATCGCAGGCCTCGCCAATGGCAAGGCTACTTTAAAAAAACTTTGAGTTTGGCTTTTTCCCAAACAGCGGCTCATTTCAAACAGCTGAGCGGCCTGCTCAACAAAGGCGGCTCTAGCCAGCAAATAAACATAGGGATAGAGCACTAAACTGAGAACAGCAATGGCCCCCTGAATGGAACGAATTTCGGGAAACCAGTAATCTCTTGCCGTTTGCCAACCAAAGATGGCCCGCAAGCTTTTTTGCACAAAGCCGGCATATTCCAGTTGGTCGGTAATCACAAAGGCTAGAATATAGCTGGGAACGGCTAAGGGCAGCAGTAAGGCCCACACTAACAAGGACTTTAGTGGGAAGTTAAAGCGTGTCACCAGCCAAGCAGCGCCGGTACCTATCAAGGTAGTGAATAACGCAACGCCAATACAAAGCACTAAGGTATTCTTTACATATACCCAGAATACGGTGCTGAGAAGATGTTGCCAAATTTCCGCATTATTCGACCAAGAAAGCTTGAACACCGTAAACACCGGGATAAACGCGAATAGTGCAATGGCTAAGGCGAGCCATACCCAGATATCTAATCCTCGCGGCACGAGAGAAAAACGATTGGTAGTTTGTTTGGCAGTGATGCTCATAGTTTCCAAATAAAGGGTCTTTACTAACGAAAAGAGCTGACCCCTAGGCCAGCCCTTGTAGTTCAGCTTGCAGTGAAAATTGAGTTTAACAACCTTTATAAATCAAAGCCAACTCGGTCGACTAAGCGCGCTGCGGCGGCACGTTGCTCAGCCACTTCTTGCAAGGAAATACGGTCAGCTTTAAAACTACCTAAACTTTCGATGAATTCGTCAGTTTCGATGCCTTGTCTAACCGGCTCTTCAAAGTTCGCAGTAGCGTACAAGCCTTGGGCTGTTTCACCGACTAAAAATTCTAATAGTTTGATGGCGTTATCTTTATTCTTGGCAGTATTTAATAAACCCGCACCAGAAATGTTGATGTGCTGACCTCGACCACCCACTTGCTGATCTAAATAAACCACTCGGATCTGTTCCGCCCATTGCTGCTGCTCTGGGCTCTTAGTATTGTAAAACATCTTGCCCATGTAGTAACGGTTAGCAATGGCAATATCACACTGCCCTTCAAAAATAGCTTTAGCTTGAGCGCGATCGTTACCTTGAGGTTTACGCGCTAGGTTAGCCTTAACCCCACGTAGCCAAGTCTCGGCCGCAGCTTCACCGTCTTCAGCGATTACCGAGGCGATCAGACCAATGTTATACACATGTTTACCTGAACGAGTACAAATGCGCCCTTTCCATTTAGGGTCGGCCAAATCGTTTAGCGACTTAAGTTCGCCTTCTTTAACGCAATCTTTATCTGCATAAATAACCCGTGCGCGAGTGGTTAAAGCAAACCAAAGGTTATCCGGATGACGCAGGTGAGAAGGAACAACCTCATTCAGTACTGGTGAATTAACCGGTGCAAGTAGACCTGCA
>NZ_JBNKPP010000079.1:0-2174 GCF_050295395.1 Agarivorans sp. | reverse complement strand
GGAAGTGATTTATACATGGCGACCAAAGCAGTTTAGCTTAACCCAAAACCGCTGGTTGTTGCGCGCCGCTAGCCTTGGCCTTAGCCATCAAGCCAATGGCTCCACTGACGAATTTGATCGCCGCTGGGAGCGCGTTTATCTGCAATTTGATACCTCCTACAACGATTGGTTAATTAGCTTTAAGCCTTGGCTGCCATTTGGCTCTGAAGTGAATAACGGTGGTGATTTTGTTGACTACTACGGTTATGGAGAAGTCAATCTCAGCTATCTATTTGGCGACAACCAATGTAACCATCGCGTCTCAGCAATGCTGCGTAACAATCTCAAGTCCGACAACAAGGGGGCTTTAGATTTACGTTTTTCCTACTGTTTTAGCCCCTCTTTATCACTCTATGCTAAATACTTTAACGGCTATGGTGAGTCGATGCTCGACTACAATATTTATAATCAAAGCTTTGGCCTAGGGCTTGCGCTAAACCGAATTGGTGATAGCCGAGAAATGATGTCAAACAGCGGTAAGTGGACCTTCGGCGGACTAAGCATGTTTAGGGATAACTACCTACTGGCCTTTAAATATAATGCCGATCCGGCCAAGCCAGATCTAGCCAATGGCCTGCGAGGCCAACAACCCAAAAGCACTGAAGTCGAGTTTCAAATCAGTTTTCGCCTCACCCTGCCCTTCCATCTTTTCACCGAGAGCGACAATCTCAACTTTGCCTACACCCAACAGACTTTTTGGCAGGCTTATCAGGATGCCGAAGACGCCATTAGAGAAACCAATTACGAGCCAGAGTTTTTCTATCAGTGGAACACCTCTTCCGCTCCAGAGCTTGCGCCCATTCTACAATGGCTACGTTTAGGTTTTGTGCATGAGTCCAATGGCCAATCACAACTACGTTCGCGCTCATGGAATCGGCTGTATGCCGAGTTTGGCTTTAATGCAGGGCCGGTAGAAGTGGCGCTTAAACCTTGGTATCGCCTCGAAGAAGAAGCAGCAGACGACGATAACCCCAACATCGAAGAGTATTTTGGTTACGGCGAGCTAAGCGCTAGTTGGCAACTCAACCCAGAGCACCGCTTAAGCCTGTTAGCCAGAAACAACCTTAAACGGGACAACAAGGGCGCGCTCGATTTACGCTGGGCATATCGGCTCACCCCAGAAATTGCCCTTTACATGAAGTACTTTAATGGCTACGGTGAGTCGCTAATTGATTACAACAAGTCCAATCAAAGTATCGGTATTGGTATTGCGGTAAACCAATAAGGCTAGCGCGTTACTCTCAGCTATAGCAGCTAAATTCGGGGAAGCAGGTAACAATACTAAATGCCTTGCGAAGAAATGGTGTCATGAGATAACCATGCCGCTAAAACGACCTTATTGACGCCATGTCTGTTAGTGATAGCGCTCTAAAACGCTTGCCACACGATATAGACACAACTAAAAAAGCCCACTGCAAAAGCCATGCTACGCGCGGTTGAATAACCTTGAATATATAAAATTGGATGAGCAATTCGGGCTAACAAAAAAACCAGGCAAGCATTAGTGATTTCTGACCAACTGACGCCTGAGGCAAATACAATCAATATAGATGCTGAATAAAGCGCTAAGGCCTCCCAAGCATTGGTTTGAGAAGCGATGACACGAGCCCCTCTCCCCGATAGTTCTTGTGCCTGAACCCGAGGGTTAGCGTTATCAAAATAACCAAAATATTTGAAGCGAGTATAAGCCCCCAGAAAAGCTAACAAAATCGGCAGAAACGTAACCATAGTAAGTACAACTAAAGGAATTGGCATAACTCAGTCTCTCTATATCAACAATCGAATAGTTTAACTCTATACCATTTTGGAAACGGCTCTAAGCTAGCAACAACAGTCCATTCAACAGTGAATAACACGCTCGGAAAACCTGCTTTGGATTGCTCGACTTACCTTAGCCCCCAGCTGAAACACAGCAATAAAAGAGGGTATCGCAAGTTGATGACCACCAAGCTAAGCCTTAGTATTGGCATTTTGTGAAAGCATAAGAGCTACCATTCATAACCAAAAATAAACGTTATTCGGTATCAATCAGTAGCAGGAATCAATATATTACTGGCTCTTCTGTTCTGGTCTTAATTTATCTGCATGCTGAGCTGCAGGTTGAATAGTATTTATCAACAATGAGCTTATATTGC
>NZ_JBNKPP010000078.1:0-1813 GCF_050295395.1 Agarivorans sp. | reverse complement strand
GCGATTGTGTTGATGGATCATATGCTTCGTCATAGAGCTCAAAATAATGATGTCATCACCAAGACGCCAATCATTCCTGCTCAAGCATAAAATAGGGCGTGCCACTTAAGAACACGCCTTACTGGCGCTTATCTAGCTTTTATTTTTTCTATTTCGCATCAATCGGAGTCATCGTTCCCTATTGGGGACTTTACTTGCAATGGGAAGGCTTTAGTGCGCGCGAGATAGGTGAATTAACCGCCATATTGTTGGCCACTCGAATCGTCGCCCCTAATATTTGGGGGTGGATCGCTGACCACTCAGGTCAACGAATGACCATTGTTCGATGGACCAGTCTTGCCAGCATAGTGGTATTTAGCGCGATACTTATTGGTCAAAGTTATTATTGGATCGCCCTCGTATTATTACTTTTTAGCTTTTTCTGGAATGCCTCTCTACCACAGTTTGAAGCTACCACCCTGCAACATCTGGGCGAACATAGTCATCACTATAGTAAAATTCGGCTTTGGGGTTCAATTGGCTTTATCATTATTGTTGCCCTTCTAGGCATTCTTCTCGAACAGTTTGATGCCAGAATTGTACCTTATGCCATATTAATAAGCCTTACCGCCATATGGCTAGTTAGCTTATCAGTACCGGAATCTGCTTCACGCCATCTAAGTCTTGCTCATCAACCTCTTCGTAGCGTGTTAAAACAAAAAGAAGTTCTCGCCTTTCTTGTGATCTGTTTTTTAATTCAAGTGAGCCATGGGCCGTATTACACCTTTTACACCATCTACTTAGAACAACATCACTACGCTCGTAGCCTGATTGGTCAACTTTGGGCATTAGGTGTGATAGCAGAGGTCGTTATTTTCCTGTTTATGCACCACTGGCTGCCACGTTATGGCATCCGCAAAGTACTCTTAGTCAGCTTATTACTAAGTAGTCTACGTTGGATTATTATTGGTTTTTATCCACAATCCCTTGCCTTACTCATTTTTGCCCAATTGCTCCATGCCGCCAGTTTTGGCACTTTTCATGCCGCAGCAATAGCCTGGGTGCACCACTATTTTACAGGCAAAAACCAAGGACGAGGACAAGCACTCTATAGCAGTATCGGCTTCGGAGCAGGTGGCGCATTAGGAAGTCTATTAAGTGGTTATTTCTGGTTAACGCCTGGACCCACAATAACATTCAGTTTAGCCGCAGCAACCACTTTTATCGCCTTCATTATAGGCTTACGTTGGTTAAAACCCTCAAATTGATGATAAACCTAGATTATTTGTTAATTTTCTCGCTCTACGTCTTCCAATAATACGTAACAATACCTATACTAACCACCATCTTTAAGTCTTAAGGAGTTCGGGAGAAGACAATCTAATGTCTCCGTCCAAGCATCTATGCATTTTTCTATAAAAAAAGGGCTCACATTGCCCATTGCAGGTAAGCCTGCTCAAGTGATTAGCGATGCTAATCCTGTCACATCCATTGCAGTACTAGGCGGTGAATATATAGGGATGAAGCCAACGATGCTGGTTGAGGAAGGTCAGCAAGTCAAATTAGGCCAAGCCTTATTCAGTGATAAGAAAAACCCTGGCGTGCTATTTACTGCTCCAGGGGCAGGGATTATACGCTCGATAAAACGTGGCACTAAACGCGCTTTACAAGCTGTCATCATTGATTTAGACGGTGATGATGAAATAACTTTTCAACAGTTCACGCCCGATCAACTTCCAAGCCTATCTCGTGAAACGGTAAAAACAAATCTACTAGAATCTGGCTTATGGACAGCATTAAGAACCCGTCCCTATAGTAAATCTCCTAATCCAGA